>JANNYX010000609.1:0-2343 GCA_031410295.1 Rhodoferax sp. | reverse complement strand
AACCACGGCGTGTTCCAGGCCAGACCGTTGAAGCTGATGTCGCTCAAGGGGTAAAACACCTGCACTGGGTAATAATCCGCCGAATGGGTGAACAGGTCGATGACGATATGTGACCACCAGCCCAGTAGAGGTATCCAAAGTGAGCGCAGCAGCGCCCACAACAGCAGCGTGACTGCGCCGGCTACGACGGCGCTGTGCGTAATGCAGTGCATGTGGTGCGACCACAGATTGACCAGTGGCGGCAAATGCGGCTCCTGGCCTGGCAAGGCGACCGCATAGGCTTGCACAACGGCAAGCGAGCCATCTCCCATCAACCACCAGCCGATGATCGGCAGCAAATGCAACAAGTCAGGCACGGTAGCCAGCCCTACAGTCAGGGCCACAGTGCGCGGTGCGATTGGCATGCGCCTGCGAGCCAGCGCAATGCCGACACCCGTCCACAACGCATGCGCAAGAATATCCATGAATGGCAATCAGTGTAGTCTGGGTGATCCAAGGCCATGGTGAATAAGTAGGGGCGAAGCGCCAGTGCGCGCGCCGCGCGGCGAGGTTGGTTTTCTCCCGCGTCGGCAACTCAAGGCCAAGTGTGCGCTGGCGCACAGACCAACAGCGCTGAAATTGTCTACAAATGAGGCAGGCCAACTCCGTCTGAAGGACAACCATGCCTGATTCCCTGTCACCCGAGCTGATGCAAAAAATGCATGCCTACTGGCGTGCCGCCAACTACCTCTCGGTGGGCCAGATCTACCTGAAAGACAACCCTTTGCTGGAGGTTGCGCTGACGTTGGAACACGTCAAGCCCCGCTTGTTGGGCCATTGGGGCACAACGCCTGGCTTGAACCTGTTGTACGTCCACCTAAACCGGCTGATCAAGCAGCACAGCCTGAATATGATGTATGTTATTGGCCCGGGCCATGGCGGACCAGGCATCGTGGCACACAGCTATCTTGAAGGCTCTTACACCGAACACTACCCAGCCATCGAGCGCAACCGCAACGGTTTGCAGCGGCTGTTCCGCCAGTTTTCCTGGCCTAACGGCGTCCCCAGCCACGTCTCACCCGAAGTGCCTGGTTCTATCCACGAAGGCGGTGAATTGGGTTATTCACTGGTGCATGCCTATGGCGCCGCTTTCGACAATCCGGATTTGATCGTTGCCTGCGTCATCGGCGATGGCGAGGCCGAGACCGGTCCGCTGGCCGCAAGTTGGCATTCCAACAAGTTTTTGAACCCTGCCAGCGATGGTGTGGTGTTGCCGATTCTCCACTTGAATGGTTTCAAGATTGCCAACCCAACCGTCTTGGCCCGCATAGGCCATGATGAACTGGCCGCCCTGATGCGCGGTTACGGCCATGAGCCGTTTTTTGTGGAGGGTGACGACCCGATGCAGGTGCACCAAGATCTGGCGCAAACGCTTGACACCGTTTTGGCGCGGATTCAACAGATCCAGAAAGAAGCACGGTCGGCGGTCGCCAGTAAAACCCCCAAGCGGCCCCGTTGGCCGGTGATTGTTTTGCGCACAGCCAAGGGTTGGACCGGGCCGAAGTTTGTCGATGGCAAGCCGGTGGAGGGTACCTGGCGTTCGCATCAGGTGCCGATTGCAGAATTCACAACGCCTGGCCATTTGCAGCAACTCGAAGAGTGGCTCAGGAGCTACCAGCCGCAGGAATTGTTCGACGGACACGGGAAGTTCCGCGAGGAGTTGGCAGAACTCGCCCCCACCGGCCATCAGCGCATGGGCTGCAACCCGCATGCCAATGGCGGTGGCTTGTTGCAAGCACTGTCAATGCCCAATTTCCGTGACCACGCGGTCGCGGTGCCCTCGCCTGGCAGCGTCAACGCGGAGGCAACGCGGGTGATGGGCAGTTTTTTGCGCGACGTAATGAAGCTCAATCTGGCCAAAAGAAATTTCCGCATCTTCGGCCCGGACGAGACCGCGTCGAACCGGCTGGACGCCGTTTTTGAAGTGAGCGGCAAGGCCTGGATGGCCGAAGTCGAAGCGGTGGATGTCAACCTCGATACCCAGGGCCGGGTGATGGAGGTGCTGAGCGAGCACCTGTGCGAAGGCTGGCTTGAAGGTTACCTGCTGACCGGGCGGCACGGCCTGTTCTCTTGTTACGAGGCCTTCATCCACATCATTGATTCGATGCTCAACCAGCACGCCAAATGGCTCAAGGTCAGCAAGCAGATTCCCTGGCGCAAGCCCATTGCCTCGCTGAACTACCTGCTCACCTCGCACGTCTGGCGGCAGGACCATAACGGCTTTTCGCACCAGGATCCGGGCTTCATCGACCATGTGGCCAACAAGAAATCAGATGTGGTGCGCATCTACCTGCCGCCGGACGC
>JANNYX010000608.1:0-2271 GCA_031410295.1 Rhodoferax sp. | reverse complement strand
TCCGCGCCGCTGTCGCAACTGGCCAACGTAGCGCTTGATATTTGCCGCGCGAACGGCTTTGAGCCGAAAGTGACGCAATTGGCGTCCGATGTGGTGACAGGCGCCATGATGGTGTCTTGCGGCATGGGCACGATGATTGTGCCCGATTCAATGCGCAACTTGCAGCTGCCCAATCTGGTCTACCGCCCCCTGAAAGGGCAAGCCAATGCCTTCATGGATCTGCATTGCTACTACTTGAAAACCGAGCAATCACCACTGCTGATGGCGCTGTTGGAGACCATCCGAGATTTCCGCCAGTCCCAGGTCACCAAGCTTGACTGACGCCCCTCGCAAAGCGCCTTCACGCCGCAAATTCTCCTTTGGGGCCGCTTCGTTCTCGCAGTGCAAACTGGCGTCAGCTACACAATCAATTGGAATCTGACCCCAATTTATTGGCTTTGCCCGTTCACTGCTGCGGGATGCCCTTGGTCACCGGCCCCCACAGCGCAAGCTCTTTGGCCAGGCGATCACCCAGCAGCTGCGGCGTGCCGCTCCAGATGTCGAAACCCGACTCCACCCAGCGGGCTTTGAGCTCTTCATTGGCCTGAGCCTTGCGGGCGGCTTCGTTCAGGCGAGCCAGCAAGTCAGGCGGCATTTTGGTGGGGCCAAACAGCGCAAACCAGCCGGTCACCTCGTAGTCAGGCACGCCCAGCTCGGTGAGTGTCGGCACGTTGGGCATGGAGGCGTTGCGCTCGCGCGAGGTCACGGCGAAGGGCGCGACCTTGCCCCCCGCGATGTGGCCGCGCGCCACGTTGGGAATGTCAAACATCATGCTGATCTGGCCGCCGATCACGTCGGTCATCGCCGGTGCACTGCCTTTGTAGGGGACGTGGGTCATTTCGGTGCCGGTGCGCGCGGCCAGCAGCTCGCCGCTCAAATGGTTGCTGGCCCCAATGCCGGCCGAGCCGTAGGTGACTTTGCCGGGATTCGCCTTGGCATAGGCGATCAGTTCGGGCAGGTTTTTGTAGGGCTGCGTTTTGTTGACCACCAGCACGTTGGCGTAACTGAGCAGCGGCGCAATTGGCGCAATGTCTTTGACCGGGTCAAACGGCATGGCTTTCAACAGGTGCGGCGAAATCGTCACAGTGGGGCTGGCGGCGAAAAACAGCAACATGCCGCCGGGCGCGTTGTAGGTGGATTTGGCCACCGCGTCACCACCCAGGGCGCCGGCCGCGCCGGGACGGTTTTCCACCACCACTGTGACGCCAAGTTCGCGGCCGAAGTGTGGCGCGAACTGGCGCGCGGCGGTGTCCACCGGCCCGCCCGGCGCGTAGCCGACGATGAGTTTCACGGTGGCTGGCACAGCGGTTTGTGCAAAGGCAGCGACGGTCAACAGCGTAGCGGCGGCGGCGAGCGCCAAAGGCCTGAAAGGGCGGGAAGTCATTGGTTTTATTTTCCTTAAAGAAAAGAGGGTATCAGGCCGTCGAATCTATTGGATTTGTAGCTATATATATTATAGCACTCTAAAGCACGTCTGCGGTGCCCAAAATGGCCGTGGACTGGCTCGACAAAGTGCCGCCGTTGCCATGCGCAAGCGCCGTTTTGGCGTTCGCCACCTGGCGCGCGCCACCCTCGCCTCGCAACTGCTGCACCGCTTCGATGAGCGCAAAAATGCCGTACATGCCGGGGTGCACACAGGAGAGGCCGCCGCCGTTGGTGTTGACCGGCAAACGCCCGCCTGGCCCGATGGCGCCACCTTCCACAAACGACCCGGCTTCGCCTTTTTTGCAGAACCCCAGGTCTTCCAGGAACAACAAGGTGTTGATGGTGAAGGCGTCGTAGAGCGCCAGCACATCGATGTCTTTTGCCGCCAGGCCGGCCATGGCGTAGGCGTCGCGGCCGGATTGGCTGGCCGCTGTCATCGTCAGATCCGGCATGCTGGAGATCTGCCGGTGCCACTGCGCCGTGGCGTTCCCCAAAACGTAGACGGGTGCTTGTTTCAGGTCTCTGGCGCGGTCGGCGCGCACCAGCACGTAAGCGCCGCCGCCATCGGTGACGAGGCAACAGTCACGCACACTGAACGGGTCACAGACCATGCGCGCCTTGAGCACTTCGTCAATCGTCAACGGATCACGCATGAAAGCCTGCGGATTCAGCTGCGCCCAACCGCGCGCGGCCACGGCCACCTCGGCCAGCTGTCGGCGTGTCGTGCCGTACTGGTGCATGTGGCGCGAGGCAGCCAGCGCGTAAGCGGTGAGCGGCTGCATCGGTTCGTAGGGCGTTTCATACGGC
>JANNYX010000607.1:0-2018 GCA_031410295.1 Rhodoferax sp. | reverse complement strand
TCGTCGGCGATGCGGTTGTCGTTGTTGTATTTGCTGGCCGTCATGGCTGCCGCCTTGAGCTTGCCCTTCTGCTCGGCGTTCAAAGCGTTCCAGGTCTTGTTGGAGACGCTGATGAAAATGCCGTCGACCAGATGGCTTGTCAGCGTGAGTTGTTTCGTCACTTCATAGAACTTGGCGCTGCGCACGGTGGGCAGCGGGTTGTCTTGCCCGTCGATGGTGCCCGTCTTCAAGCCCAGGTAGACCTCGCCAAAGGCCAGCGGCGTTGGGGTTGCGCCCAGCGCTTCACCCAGAAAGAGCCATTCTTTGGAACCCGGCATGCGCAGCTTCACGCCCTTGAGGTCGGCAGGCGTGCGCACGTTTTTGACCTCGCGCAGATTGAGTTGGCGGGTGCCCAGGTAAATCGGCGCTAGCACGGTGATATCCATCTTCTCGCTGACCATTTTGTAGAGGTCGTTGCCGATAGGGCCGTTAAACACCTTCATCAGGTGGTCCGGGTCGCGGATGATGTAACCGGCCGTGAAGATGGAAAACTCGGGCACCAATTTGGCGATGTCAAAGGCGGAGATCGACGACATCTCCAGATTGCCGCGCGCCATCGCCGCCGGCTCGGCGCCTTGTTTGAAGAGCGAGGCGTTGAGGTTGATTTGGGTGTCGAACTGGCCCGGCGCGGTTTTCTCCAGCTCTTCTTTCATCACTGTCCACATCTTGGCGTGCCAGTCGTCGGGCACGGCGGGGGTGGAGATGCGCAGCAGCTGTTTGGTTTGAGCGGTGGCTGGCAGGCTTGCCACGCAAAGCAGCGAGGCCAAGGCGGTGGCGGCCACGACGGCGCGCCGGCCAAGGGATGCAAAATGGGTCATGGATTGTCTCCAGGGTGAATAATCAGATTTGACCGATGTTAGCGAGAGATTGCGCCCCAATGCCTACGGTGATTCCCTGTGTGTTTTTACGAAAAGGCCTCCCATGATTTTCCCCGCCATGAAAAACGGCCTGCGCCTGGGCCTGGGCGGCGCGCCGCTGGGCAATCTGTTCGCGGCCGTCAGCGAGCAAGACGCGCAGGCGGTGCTGCAATCGGCGTTGAAAGATGGCTGCCAAACGTTTGACACGGCGCCACATTACGGGCACGGCCTCTCGGAGCATCGTTTTGGCCAGGCGCTGCGGGCGCATGGGCAAGCTGGCGCCGCCCTCTCCAGCAAGGTTGGCCGCCTGCTCACACCCGCGAGCGATGCGCCGCGTGATCAGATGAATTTCTGCAACATCCTTCCGTTCAACCAGTATTGGGATTATTCGGCCCGGGGCGTGCGCCAAAGTGTGATGGACAGCCTGCAACGCCTGGGTGTGGCGCAGCTCGATACGGTGTTTGTCCACGACTGTTGCCCGGTGTGCCATGGCAGCGACTACCCGCGCGTGCTGGATAAGGTGGTCAACGAGGCGCTGCCCGAGCTGCAACGCATGAAAGCAGAAGGCTGGCTGCGCCACATCGGCATCGGCGTGAATGTGGTGCAGGTCTGCCTGGATGTTCTGAACGCGGCCGACCTTGATTGCATTTTGCTGGCCGGGCGTTACACTCTGATCGACCACAGCGCCCTGGCCGACCTGTTGCCTCTGTGTGAGCGCCGCGGTGTGCGAGTCGCCATCGGCGGCGCCTTTAATTCCGGCATTCTGGCCACGGGCGTGAAAAACGCTGCCCACGGCCCGCTTTTCAATTATGAAAAAGCGCCGCTTGAGTGGGTCAACAAAGTCGCCGCTGTTGAAACGGTGTGTGCGCAGTTCAGGGTGCCTCTGCGCGCCGCTGCCCTGCAGTTTCCGCTGGCGCACCCGGCGGTGGACGTGGTGCTGGCCGGCGCGCAGACGCTCGCGCATTGGCAGAATGCGGTGGCGATGGTGGGCTTTGAGATCCCGGCTGAATTCTGGGCGGCGTTGCGCGCGCAGCGCTTGATACCGGACCCGGCCCCAACGCCCCTGCCGCGCCACGCCTGATTGGCTGAACTGCGTCATGCACATCGACGCGCACTTCCACG
>JANNYX010000606.1:0-4348 GCA_031410295.1 Rhodoferax sp. | reverse complement strand
GCAGGTGCTGCGCGGCATCACCCGGGGCTTTGAAAAAGAGTGTTTGCGGGTTGACCGCAACGGCCGTCTGGCGCAAACCCCCCACCCCATCGGGCTGGGCTCCAAACTCACCCACCCCTGGATCACCACCGATTATTCCGAGGCGCTGCTTGAGTTCATCACACCGCCCACGCAAGACCGTGATTTCGCCTTGCCGTTCCTGCGCGACCTGCACCGCTTTACCGCGCAACAACTGGGGGACGAAATGATGTGGGCGGGCTCCATGCCGGGCCTTTTGGGTGACGACAAAGACATCCCATTGGCCAACTACGGCAGCTCCAACACCGCGCGCATCAAATACGTCTATCGCGAGGGGCTGGGCCACCGTTATGGCCGCAAGATGCAGACCATCGCCGGCGTGCACTACAACTGGTCACTGCCGGAAGCTTTCTGGAAAAAGCTCTACACCTGTTGCAAAGCCAGCGGCGAGTTGCAGGACTTCATCAGTGAACGCTACTTCGGCCTGGTCCGCAACTTCCTTCGGTACAGCTGGTTGATCCCCTACCTGTTTGGCGCGTCACCGGCTGTCAGCACCTCC
Organism: Rhodoferax sp.; assembly: GCA_031410295.1. Classification (GTDB taxonomy): domain Bacteria; phylum Pseudomonadota; class Gammaproteobacteria; order Burkholderiales; family Burkholderiaceae_C; genus JANYCG01. The sequence continues at coordinate 3,771 of JANNYX010000606.1, read as the reverse complement.
TTTTTGCGCGGCCAAAAACCCGATCTCGAGATAATGGGTGACGACACCTTGTTTGGCCCTTACGCGACCTGCCTGCGCATGAGTGATCTGGGTTACCAGAACCGCGCCCAGGCAAACATGAACGTGAATTTCAATTCACTGGCCGAATACGCGCAGGCGCTGGACAAGGCGGTGCACACGCCGGACCCTTATTACCAGGCGATTGGCGTGCGCGACGGGGACCACTGGAAGCAGCTCAGCGCAAACGTGCTGCAGATTGAAAACGAGTTTTACGCCGGCATTCGCCCCAAACGCATTGGCCAGCATGGAGAGCGCCCCGCCGTGGCCCTGCAGAAGTATGGCGTGGAGTACCTCGAAGTGCGGCTCTTTGACCTGAACCCGCTGATCGACATCGGCATCGCACCGGACCAAAGTGATTTTTGCGACGTTTTCCTGCTGATGTGCCTGTTGCGCGACAGCCCGCCCATCACCACCCGCGAGCAGGGCGAAAACCTGGAAAACAAGCGCCGCGTCGTCAACCGCGGCCGCCACCCAGACCTGCATTTGCTGGTGCACAACACCGAGCAACCGATGCGCCCGATGGCGCACGAGCTGTTTGATGACATGGCGCCGTTTTCGGCAATTCTTGACACCGCCTACGGTGGCAGCCGCTGTGTGCAAACACTTGGTCAATTGCGCCTGCGCATCGACCGGCCAGAACTGACCCCCTCGGCCACCGTGCTCGAGGGCATGCGTGCCCAGTGTGGCCTGATTCCCTTCACCCTCGCCTTGTCAAGCCAACACCAAACCGGCCTGTTGGCGCAGGCGCCCGATGGCGTCATGCAAACCCGCTTTCTTGACAGCGCGAAACAATCCCTCAAGGCCCAGGCAAAGATTGAATCGAGCCCGCAGATTCCGTTTGACGAATACGTCGCGCAATATTTCGCCTGATACCAGGCGGACACTCCTGCCTGGAAGCACCCTCAGGACGCGATCGCTGGCGCCTACGTGGCAATAAAAGCGCGTGCGTCCTGGGCCTTCAACGGCTTTGAGATCAGGTAACCCTGGAATTCGTCACAACCCAGTTCGGCCAACACGTCCAATTGGGCCTGGGTCTCAACTCCTTCGGCCAGTGTCTTCAGTTTGAGTCCTTTGGCCATCTGGATAATGGCGGTGGTCAAGGCGAAATCGCCCGCATCGGTGGTCAGATCCTTGATGAAGGAGCGGTCTATTTTCAACTTGCTGATCGGGTAACGCTTCAGGTAAGAGAGGGACGAATAACCGGTGCCAAAATCGTCCAGGGTCAGGCCCACACCCAATTTTCTCAGTGCCGCCAGGGTCGCCAACACCTGGCTGTTGTGATCCATCAGCACCGATTCCGTCAGCTCAATCTCCAGAAAAACCGGCGCCAGCCCGGTTTCAAGCAAGACGCCCGAGATTTCTTCCAGCAGATTGCCCTGCCTGAAGTCAATGGCCGAAAGATTGACGGCGATCGGCACCTTCAAACTGCCCGCATCGTGCCACGCCTTCATCTGGCGGCAAGCCGCCTGCAAGACCCAGTGATCGATCGCGCCGACCAGGCCGCGTCCTTCTGAAAACGCCACAAATTGTTCGGGCCCGATCAAGCCCCGCTTGGGATGCTGCCAGCGCACCAGGGCTTCCAGGCCCACGACCGCGCCGTCGCCATGCCGCTTTTGTGGTTGGTAGTGCAGCACCAATTCGCCCCTGTGCAGGGCATCCCGCAGTTCGCGCTCCAGTTCAAGGTCCCGGGTCGCCCGCTGGTGCAGCGCGGGCATGAAAAACTTGAAATTGCTGCGCCCGCTTTCCTTGGCGTGGTACATGGCGGAATCGGCGTGGCGGATCAAATCTTCCGCCGTTTCACCGTCCTGCGGGTACAGGCCAATACCGATGGATGGCGACACAAACAGCTGGTGGCCTTCAACCATGGCTGCGGCGTGGACCGCCTCGATCAACTTCTGCGCCACCAACGCTGCATCGTCACTGGAGGCGACTTCCGACAACACCACCACAAACTCGTCGCCGCCGACGCGGGCCACGATGTCCGAGTCACGCACGGCGGTCTGGAGGCGCGCCGAAATTTCGCGCAGCAGTGCGTCACCGACATGGTGGCCCAGGGAATCATTGACGGTCTTGAAATTGTCAATATCCACAAAGAGCACCGCCATCGCGCCTTGACGCCGCCGCGCCAGGGCAATGATGCTGTCCAGGCGCTCACTGAGGTAAGCGCGGTTTGGCAACTGCGTCAACGGATCGTGCAGCGCCAAAAACTCAATGCGGGCCTGTGTCTGCTTTTGCAACGTCACGTCCCGAATCGCAACCAGGCGCAGGCGCTCGCCGGACACGGTTATCGTTCTGGCGGAACATTCAACCGGTATTTGATGGCCATCCTTGTGAACAATCACCGATTCATAGGTCGACTCCGTGCCACTGGCCAGCAGATCAATCATGCGCTGATGCCAATCTTCGGGAATAAATTCAAGCGTCTTTCGGCCCATGACCTCCGCGAGAGAAAAACCTCCAATGCGAAGCAGCGCCTGGTTGACATCGGTGATGACCAGGTCTTTGTGGAACAGGATGCCCTCGCTGGTCGCCTCGACAAACTTGCGCATGCGCTCTTCGCTTTGGCGCAAGGCCTGCTCGGTCAGCCAATGGTCGGTGATGTCGTTGATGAGGACAAAGGAGCCTGTCAGCACCTTGCGATCGTCAAAATGCGGAACCAGACTGACTTCGACCTGCCGCCTGGCGCCATCGGGCAGGATTTGCTCGCGGGTGTAGTTGGCGCCCCTGCCCGCCTGCAAATTGCGGACGTGCGGTTCGATCGTCTGATAAGTCGCCTCACCCACGATTTCGCGCAGACTTTTCCCGAGTATGGACTCTGGCGTCAAGCCGTTGTATTCGGCGTAGCGCCGGTTGGCGAACAGGCATTGCATCAGCCCGACTTCAAAATAGGCGATCAGCGCCGGCACCGAATCGGCCACGAGGCGAATCATCGACTCACGCGGGTCGAGTTTCAACAAGAGGTCGCGAATGGATTCGGTCATTTTCCTGCCGCTGCATAGCGGTCGCGCAACGACCGCTTCAACACTTTGCCGATGGCGCTGCGTGGCAGTTCATCGACCCATAGTACGGCAGAAATCCTTTGCGTGCGCCCAAGTTGCCCGTTGGCCCAGGCCATCACCCTGGCGGCATTGTCGGGGCCGCTGTCCGGCTGACCTGGCGATACGCCAGCCTTGCGCACCACAAATGCCACCGGCGTTTCGCCCCAGGCCTCAGACGGCACCCCCACGACGGCGACTTCCAGCACCTCGGGGTGGGCCACTAACACGGCTTCGAGATCGCTCGGGTAAATGTTGAATCCGCCTGAGATGATCATGTCCTTGCGCCGGTCAAACAGGGTCAGAAAACCCTCGGCGTCAAATCGCCCGACATCGCCGGTGCGGATGAACCGCTTGCCGGTGGCGTCAAACCATTCCGCCTCCCTCGTTTTTGCGGGCTGGCCGTGGTAGCCGGTCATCATGCTGGCGGAGTGCCCGACAACCTCGCCGGCTTCGAGCGGCCCGACCTCGTGGCCGGCCTCATCAATCAGCCGGATGTCGTGGTTCAGCGCGGGCCGGCCCACGGTATGCAACTTGCCGGGGTGCAGATGCGCCTCCAGTATGCAGGTGCCACCGCCTTCGGTCATGCCGTAAAACTCGACCAGGCCACCTGGCCAGCGCAGCAGCACGTCAGCCTTGAGGCTGGCGGCAAACGGCGCACTGGTGCAGAACTTGA
>JANNYX010000605.1:0-1796 GCA_031410295.1 Rhodoferax sp. | reverse complement strand
GGCCACCGCGATGATCGACCCGGAGCGCGTGCAGATCAAAATCCCGACCGATTTCGCTATGCCCGCAGGCGGTTTGCACATCCGCTGGCCGGATGCCGCGCTGGACCAGGAAGCGCGCTTGTTTGACTACAAATGGTACGCAGCGCTGGCCTACATCCGCGCCAACCGGCTGAACTACAACGCCATCGAAGGCGACAATGATCGCTTCGGTTTGATCGCCAGCGGCAAGGCTTACAACGACACGCGCCAGGCGCTGATGGATTTGGGGCTGGATGACGCCACCTGCCGGCGCCTGGGCATCCGGCTGCACAAGGTCGGCGTGGTGTGGCCGCTGGAGGCGCAACTCACGCGCGAGTTCGCTACCGGATTGCGCGAAATCATGGTCGTCGAAGAAAAGCGCCAGGTCATCGAATACCAGTTGAAAGAGGAACTCTACAACTGGCGCGCCGATGTGCGCCCGGTGGTGGTGGGCAAGTTCAATGAGGTCGAGCACAGTGGCCCGGGCGGCGTCTATGGCAGCGGCGGCGAGTGGTCGATGCCCAACCCGACCGCCAACACGCTCTTGCGCGCCAACGCCGACTTGACGCCAGCCATCATCGCCCGCGCCATTGCATTGCGTCTGAAAAAACTCGGTGTTGACAGCGCCACCATTGTCCGCATGGACGCCCACCTGGCCATTCTGGACGCCAAGGAGCGATCGATGATCGTGTTGGAAACCCAGGGGGTGCAAGGCGCCGACCGCCAGCCCTGGTTCTGCTCCGGTTGCCCGCACAACACCTCCACCAAAGTGCCCGAAGGCTCACGCGCCATGGCCGGCATTGGCTGCCACTTCATGGCGCTGTGGATGGACCGCAGCACGGCCGGGTTCACGCAAATGGGCGGCGAGGGCGTGCCCTGGGTCGGCCAGCAGCCCTTCAGCCATGACCAGCACATGTTTGCCAACCTGGGCGACGGCACCTACTTCCACAGCGGCATCCTGGCGGTGCGCCAGGCGATTGCCGCGGGCGTCAACATCACCTACAAGATTCTCTACAACGACGCCGTGGCCATGACCGGCGGCCAGCCGGTCGGTGAGCGCCCCGAAGGGCACAGTGTGGTGCAGATTGCGATGTCGATGAAGGCCGAGGGCGCCAGCCGGATCGTCGTGGTGACCGATGAACCGGAAAAATACGACGGCGTGGCGCTCGTCGAAGGTGTTGCTGTGCGGCACCGTGACGCGCTCGACGCCACACAGCGCGAGTTCCGGGAAATCAAAGGCTGCACCGTCATCATTTATGACCAGACCTGTGCCACGGAAAAACGCCGCCGCCGCAAACGCGGCACGATGGTCGACCCGGCCAAACGGGTGATCATCAACGAATTGGTCTGTGAAGGTTGTGGCGACTGTGGCGTGCAGAGCAATTGCCTCTCGGTCGAACCGCTGGAAACGGAATTTGGCCGGAAACGCCAGATCAACCAAAGCACCTGCAACAAGGATTTCTCCTGCGTCAAGGGTTTTTGCCCGAGTTTTGTCACGGTGGAGGGTGGCACATACAAAAAGAAATCAGTGCCCAAGGCAGACAGCGGGGTGCCGTCGCCGTTTGAATTGGGCGCCTTGCCCGAGCCGGTTTTTGCGCGCAGCCCCGAGGCGCAGTCCGATTCGGTCTGGGGCATGGTGGTGTGTGGTGTGGGCGGAACAGGCGTCATCACCATCGGTCAGTTGCTCGGCATGGCGGCACACATTGAAGGCAAGGGCATCGTCACTCAAGATGCCGGCGGGCTGGCCCAAAAAGGCGGCGCCACCTGGAGTTACATCC
>JANNYX010000604.1:0-10037 GCA_031410295.1 Rhodoferax sp. | reverse complement strand
CTCCCGTGATCAACCGTCCCGCCAACACCATCACGAAGGCGACAAAGACGGCGGGCGCCAAAAAACTGAACAAATGCAATAGCAGGTCAAGGGCGGACATTTTGGGACAAGTGGTGGCTTGAACAGGCGTTCAGGGCGTAGATTTGCATCAGGTCAAGCCCGGCACCCGCCACGTTTGAAAAGTTTTCATGGGTTTGACATAGCGCAATTCCCTGTTTCAGCGGGTAATTTTATAATCGCAGGATGGCAGTATGGGCATTGGGCATCAATCACACCACCGCGCCGCTTGATTTGCGCGGCCGGTTCGCGTTCGCCGTCGACCAGATCGCGCCCACACTGACCAGTCTGCGCAATGCGTTGTCCAGCCCGGAAGCCACGATCATCTCCACTTGCAACCGCACCGAAATTTACTGCGCGGCTGATCACCCTTCGACCGTTCAGGCAATGGATCACACGATGGACTGGCTGGCACAGTCGGGTGGCGTGGCACCCGGGCTGTTGCGCTCACATGCCTACACGCTGCAGGACGGTGGCGTAGCGCGGCATGCTTTTCGGGTGGCCAGCGGACTCGATTCAATGGTGCTGGGCGAGCCGCAGATTTTGGGCCAGATGAAAGACGCGGTACGTGTTGCGGACCAGGCGGGCGCCCTGGGCAGCACGCTCAACCAGCTGTTCCAGCGCTCGTTTTCGGTTGCCAAAGAGGTGCGATCTTCAACCGAGATCGGTGCCCACTCCATCAGCATGGCTGCAGCCAGTGTGCGCCTGGCCGGGCAGTTGTTTGAAGACCTCGGCCAGATCAAGGTGCTGTTTGTCGGCGCTGGGGAAATGATCGAGCTTTGCGCCACGCACTTTGCAGCCAGGAGCCCCAAAGCCATCGCCATCGCGAACCGGACCCTGGAGCGCGGCGAAAAACTGGCCCTGCGCTACGGCGCCGAGGTGATGCGCCTGGCAGATTTGCCCGATCGCCTGCACGAGTTTGACGCCGTGATCAGTTGCACCGCGAGCACGCTGCCAATCGTCGGCCTGGGTGCCGTTGAACGCGCGATCAAGAAGCGCAAACACCGCCCGATGTTCATGGTTGACCTGGCCGTACCGCGCGACATTGAGCCTGAAGTCAAGGACCTGCGTGACGTGTACCTTTACACGGTGGACGACCTTGCCAAGGTGGTTCAAAGCGGCCACGCCAACCGCCAGGCAGCGGTGGCCCAGGCCGAGGTCATCATTGACGCTGGCGTGCAAAGCTTCCTGCACTGGATGGACCAGCGCAACCCCGTCACCGGCGTGGTACCACTGATCCAGCAACTCAATGCTCAGGCCGATGAATGGCGTGTACTGGAGATGGCCCGCGCTCAAAAGATGCTGGCCCGCGGCGACGATGTCCAGGCCGTGCTGGAGGCGCTGTCCAGGGGCCTCACCCAAAAAATGCTTCACGGCGCATTCACTGAACTGCGTGCGGGCGACGCCCAATCGCGCGAACGGGCAAGCGCCGCCGCACAGCACTTCTTCTTGCGCAAAGAGCGTTAGCTGGGCTGATGTCAAAGGCCATTTAATTGGGGTCAGATTCCAATTATTTGGCGATTGCACCGCTACAAGGCCTCAGCCTCAAATAATTGGATTCTGACCCCAATTTTTTCGCTCCACCCCAATTAATTGGACTTTGACTCCTCATGAAATCTTTTTTACGAAACCGCCTGGATCGCTACGCCGACCGCCTGGGGGAACTTGAATTTTTGCTGTCGCGCGAAGACATCATGAAGGACATGAAGCAGTTTCTGGTGCTGTCCCGTGAACATACCGATGTGGCCGCAGTCACCACCCGCTGGAGCCGCTACGAGGTGCGTGAAGCCGACCTGGCGGCTGCCCAGGAACTGCTCAAGGATGCTGACATGGCTGAAATGGCGCAGGAAGAAATTGACAGCGCGACAGCCGAACTGGCCCAGCTTGAAGCCGAGCTGCAACGCATGCTGCTGCCCAAAGACCCCGATGACGCGCGCAACGCGTTCATGGAAATCCGCGCTGGCACGGGCGGCGATGAATCTGCCCTTTTCGCCGCTGACCTCACCCGCATGTACACGCGGTTTTGCGAACGCATGGGGTTCAGGACCGAGGTCATGAGTGAATCGGCCAGCGAGTTGGGTGGGTACAAGGAAATCGTGCTGCGCGTCGAGGCGCACAACGCTTACGGCACGCTTAAATTTGAATCAGGCGGCCACCGCGTGCAGCGCGTTCCGGTGACGGAAACGCAGGGCCGCATCCACACCAGCGCCTGCACCGTGGCCGTGCTGGCAGAGCCCGACGAGGCGGTAGCCATCACCATCAACCCGGCTGATTTGCGAATTGACACTTACCGCGCCAGTGGCGCCGGTGGCCAGCACATCAACAAAACCGATTCGGCCGTGCGCATCACCCATCTGCCCACCGGCATCGTCGCCGAGTGCCAGGACGGGCGCAGCCAGCACGGCAACAAGGCACAGGCGATGAAGGTGCTGACCGCACGTATCGTCGAGAAGGACCGCAGCGAACGCGCCGCCAAGGACGCCGCCGAGCGCAAGGGCCTGATTGGCACCGGCGACCGCAGCGACCGCATCCGCACCTACAACTTCCCACAGGGACGCCTGACGGATCACCGCATCAACCTCACGTTGTACAAGTTGCAGAGCATCATGGAGGGCGAGCTGGACGACGTGGTGGACGCGTTGCAGGCCTTTGAAGCGGCTGAACAACTGGCGGCGCTGGAGTTGGCGTCGATGGCGTGAATTGAGCAGGATTGTTCACAGCTGACTATTTCACGTTTTATTAGGATATTATAATTTTTTATGATTATTTTATTATCTTTTTTAATATGTTATTAATAGCAATATAGTGGCATTATTTGACGGCCTATAGGTTGTATTTCTATTGATTAAATAATAGTACAAGATATTCTCCCGCCTGCATGACCATCACCCAAACCATCGCGCACGCCATCTTGCTCGGGCTGGACCGGCTCGACAGCCAACTGCTGCTCTTGCACGTGATGGGCAAAGCGCCGAGCGAGCGCGGCTGGTTGCTGGCACATGATGGCGACGTGGTTCCTGCGGCTGTGGCGATGGCGTTCGAGCACGCCGTCGCACAACGCAAAAGTGGCATTCCAATGGCCTACATCACCGGGCACGCAGCCTTTTATGGCCTCGATCTTCAGGTCGACGAACGCGTGCTGATTCCGCGCCCGGACACTGAAACGCTGGTCGATTGGGCGCTGGAAATCATCGGCAGCGCGGGGGCGCAGTTGGACGAGACGGGCGCGCCCTGGACCCGCGGCCAGCTCATTGACCTGGGCACCGGCTCGGGCGCTGTGGCCCTGGCACTGAAACAGGCCCTGCAAACATCGCACCCGGAGCTTGCCGTCAGCGCCACGGACATCAGCGCCAGCGCGCTGGCGGTTGCAAGAGCCAATGCACGGCGCTTGCAGCTTGAGGTGAATTTCATCCAGGCGTCCTGGTTCGACGCGGTGCCGGGCCGGCAACTTGGCCGCTTTCACTGGATCGTCGCCAACCCGCCCTACATTGCGCTGGGCGACGCGCATCTGCCCGCGCTGCAACACGAGCCAGCCAGCGCCCTCACCAGTGGCGCCGATGGCCTTGACGCCATCCGCCAGATCGTCCGCCACGCCCCGGTGCATCTGCAACCTGGCGGCTGGTTGCTGCTGGAGCACGGTTACGATCAGGCCGCGCGGGTGCGTGCTTTGCTCACGCAGGCGGGTTTTCGGGCCGTGCGATCCCGCCGTGACCTGGGCGGCAACGAGCGTTGCAGCATTGGTTGCTGGCCTGCGTGACTGACCTGCTTGACTTGCCTGCTTCAGGTTTTCACCTACGATGGCGCAGCCGCCATGAACACCCCGCCCCATGCTCCCTGACATCGACTCGCTGGCCCTTTTTGTTCGAGCCGCCGAATTGCGCAGCTTGACCAAAGCCGCGCAGGCCTCGCACATTGGCCTGGCCGCCGCCAGCCGCCGCATCGCCATGTTGGAGCACCGCTTCAAGACAACGCTCCTGGAGCGTTCGCCCAAGGGGGTCGGGTTGACCGCTGCCGGCAGCGCCTTGCTGCCGCACGCCAAGGCGATGCTCTTGCAGATCAACCAGATGCAGGCCGAGATGGCCGACCACGCGGCGGGCCGCAAGGGCAGTTTGCGTTTGCTTGCCAACACCTCGGCCATGACCGAAACCCTGCCCGGTGACCTGGCCGTTTTTGCCGCGGCCAACCCACAGGTCAGGCTCAAGGTCGAAGAGCGCTGGAGCGAAGAGATTGTGCGCACGCTGCTTGCGGGTGAGGCCGACATCGGCATCATCCTCGAAGGGCTGCCCACCGCGGGGCTGGAAATCTACCCCTACCGCAGCGACCGCCTGGCCATCGTCACGCCGCCAGCGCACCCGCTTTGCCAGCTGGCAACCCTGCGTTTTGAGCAGGTGCTGGACTACGACGTGGTCGCGCTGGAAAGCGGCTCGTCGATGATGCGCCTCTTGGCCGAGCAGGCCGCAGTGGCTGAAAAAGCGCTCAGGCTGCGCATTCAGGTACGCAGTTTTGAAGCCGTTTGCCGCATGGTGCAGGCCGGTCTGGGGGTAGGCCTGCTGCCCTTCGAAGCGGCCAGCGTGCTGGGCCTGGGGCTGGGGCTGGCGGTGCGCCCCCTGGAAGAAGCTTGGGCCCAGCGCAACATGCTGGTGTGTGTCAAAAAGGAGCGCAAAGACAGCGCTGCCAGCCCTTCATTGGATGTTGCTGGGTCACCTGGCCGCCAGTTCGAACGGCGGGTAGTTTCCCGCAGTTTGAATTTTGGCAAGGCGGGCTTGCAAAAATCGGCGCTGGACGAGGTTTCGGTAGCGCCGCACAATGCGCGGTGGCAAGTCTTGTGCACCTGTTTTGGAGGCATTCATGAAACTCAATCCCATCTCCTTGCTGCGTTACGCGCTGCTTGCGTCAGCCTTTGCGGCAAGCTGGTCGTTTGCCCAGCAAAAACCTGCCGAACTCAAAATCGGCATGACGACGTTCCTCTCTGGCCCAGCCGCCGTGTTCGGCGTGCCGGGCAAGGCGGCGGCCGAGCTGGCGATTGACGAGATCAATGCCGCAGGCGGCGTCGGCGGCGTAAAGATCAAGCCGATCTTCATCGATGAAGGCATTGGCGGCGACAAGTTGCTGTCGGAGTTTCGCCGCGTCGTTCAGGAAGAAGGCGTCAAGGTCACCATGGCCGCCATCTCCAGCGGCAGCTGCAACGCGCTGGCGCCGGTCGCTGAAGACCTCAAGGTGCTGAACGTGATGTGGGACTGCGGCACCGAGAAAATCCTGGAAAACCGCCGCTACAAGTACGTCGTGCGCACGCAGGCCAACGCCACGTCGGAGATGGTCTCCACCGTGCTGCATCTGTTGCGCACCAAACCCGATTTCAAAACCATCGCTGTGCTGAACCAGGATTACGCCTGGGGCCGCGACTCGTGGGAGATCTTCATCAACACCCTGCGTGCCATGAAGCCCGACGTGCAAGTGGTGGCCGAACTTTTCCCGAAATTTGGCTCGACCGACTTCAGCTCGGAAATCAGCCGCCTGCAGGCGCTGAACCCGGACGTGATTCTCTCCACGTCATGGGGCGGCGAGCTCGACACGCTGATCCGCCAGTCGTCGCAACGCGGCTTGATCAAATCTTCCACCTGGGTGTTGCCGCTGGCGGAAAGCTCACTGGAGCGGGTCGGCAAGGCGCTGCCAGACGGCGTCATCGTCGGCATGCGCGGCGACCACTATTTCCTGCACCCGGAGTACAAGGACGACGCCAAACACAAATCGTTCGTTGAAAAATTCCGCGCCAAAACCGGCCAATACCCGATTTATTCCGCTTACCACGCCGTCGCCGCCATTCAAGCCATTGCCGATGCGCATAACGCCGCCATCAAGGGCAACAACGGCAACTGGCCCAGCACCGAGCAGGTGGCTGAGGCCATGCGCACGCTCAAATTCAGGGGCCTGACAGCACCGGTGCAAATGCGCGAAGACGGCCAGGGCCTGGAAGACCAGATGCTGGGCGTGACGGCAGGCAGTGCCACTTACCCGTTTGCTGTGTTGCAGAACCTGACGATCTATCCCGGCGCCATGGTGCAAAACCCGGTGGGCACCAAGTCGCCGGAGTGGGTCAAAACGCTCAAGCCGGAGTTGATGAGAGATTCGCGCATCAGGGTGCTCAAATAAAGCGGGCGCAATTGGCACGTCGCAGCGCATGAACGCCACGCTCATCGTCCTGGCGCTCCTGGACGGCCTCACCCAGGCCGCCCTCCTGTTCCTGGTCGCACTGGGCCTCACGCTGATCTTTGGCGTGATGCGCATCCTCAACGTGGCGCATGGCAGCCTGTACGCCTTTGGCGGGTATGCGGCGGCAACCGCCGGCAAATTGATCGGCAACGGGCAGTCGATTCCCCTGTCGCTGCTGGCGTTGCTTCTTGGGGCGCTGGTGGTCGGTCTGCTGTTGGGCGCGATCATTGAAATCGGCCTGGTGCGGCGAATTTTGCATCTGGACCCGGTGATGCAGCTGCTGGCCACCTTCGCTGTTTTCATGATTTTGGAAGATTTGCAGCGCTTGATTTGGGGCGCCAGCCCGGTTGCCGTGACCCATGCCGTGGATGCCATGGGCAATCTGAAAATTGGCGCAGTAACCTATACCGCCTACCAGTTGCTGCTGTTGCCCGCGGTGGCCATTGTGGTGTTTTTCAGCCTGCGCTGGGCGCTTGGCAACACCCGTTTTGGCCGGCAGATCATGGCCGTAACACACCACCGGGAAGTGGCAGAGGCGATGGGCATCAACGCCAAGAAAATCAGCCTGATCACTTTTTGCACGGGCGCGTTGCTGGGGACCCTCAGCGGCGCGCTGGCGTCACCCACGACCTCGCTGGTTCCGGGCATTGGCGGCGACATGATGGTGTTGTCGTTCGCCGTGGTGGCGGTGGCCGGGCTCGGGCAGATTACCGGCACGGCCGTTGCGGCCCTGATGATCGGTATGGGCAAGGCGTTTGCGGTGTATTTGGCGCCCGAGCTGGACGTGCTGGCGCCCTACCTCATCATGCTGGCGGTGCTGCTGTGGCGGCCGCAAGGATTGTTTGCGGTCGCTGAGGCGCGCCGCGTCTGAGCGCCCGCCAATGGTCCTGCGCGCCCTGCCCTGGCTGATCGCCGCGTTAACGCTGGCGCTGGGCCTGCTCTTTGCCTGGCTCAAGACGCCCCTGATCATTGCGCTGTCTTATGGTCTGAGCGCGCTGGGCGTGTCAATGTTGATCCGCGCCGGCCAGGTGTCGTTCGGTCATGCGGGCTTTACCTGCCTGGCAGGATATGCCGTGGTGGCCGTGTCGCGCGCCTGGCCACAGACCGATGCGCTCTTGCTGCTGCTGCTGGGCGTGGTGGCGGGCGGCTTGGTGGGGGCGGTCACCGGCCTTTTCGTGGTGCGGTACCGCGGCATCTTTTTTGGCATGCTCAACCTCGCCTTGTCGATGGTGCTGTTTGCCGTATTGGGCAAGTTTTACAACCTCACCGGCGGCACCGACGGCTTGCGCATGGAGCGCCCGCCGATTTTTGGCCAGGTGCTGGAGCGCGCCGGATTTGAGACCAGCCTGTTGGCAGTCAGCAGTCTTCTGGTGGTCGCGACGTGCTGGGTCGTGGCCCGCTTTTACGCATCACCCGTAGGACAGGCCTTGACGGCGATCAAGTCCAACGAAGTGCGGCTGGAGTACCTGGGCATTTCCGCCAAGCGGGTATTTTTTACGGGTTATGTGGCGTCAGCGGCCTTGTGCGGGTTTTCAGGCGGCATGTTTGCCTTGATTCAGGGCCTGGTAACGCCCGAGATGGGTTATTGGGTACGCTCCGGCGAATATGTGTTCATCGCGGTTCTGGGCGGCACCTTGCACCCGGTGGGCGCATTTTTGGGCGCTCTGGCGTTTGAATTCCTCAAGCTGTTTGCCGCAGCGGCGCTGACCGGCGTCTGGCAGCTGGTGATCGGCGTGGTCTTGCTGGTTCTGATTTTTGTCGCACCGGCAGGTTTGGTGGCCTGGCTTGCCAGGACCCGCCCAATCCCCCCGCAGCAGCCTGCAGGCTCGGCGCAGGATCAGGCCTGACATGGCGGCACTCCTGCAAACCCGCGGCCTGACGCTGTCATTTGGCGGCGTCGTTGCGGCTGACGGCATTGACTTTGACTTGCAAGCGGGTGAACGCCTGGCCGTCATCGGCGCCAACGGCGCCGGTAAAACCACGTTCATCAACATGGTGACCGGTTACGTCAAGCCGACCGCCGGGAAAATCAGTTTTGACGGCAAGGACATCACCGCCCTGCACCCGCGCCAGATTGTGCAACTGGGCATGGGCCGTTCGTTCCAGCTGCCGCAACTATTTCTGGAGCAAACGGTGCAGGAGAGCGTGCAACTGGCCGTCGCCGCGCGCACCCGGCAACTGCGACTGTTGCGTCCGTTGGCAGTCTGTGTGGATGCGCAGGAGATACAACAAAGCCTGGAACTGGTGGGCCTGGCGCATCGCGCTCACCACCTGTGTGGCAGCCTGCCCGAAGGCCATCGCAAGCTTCTAGACATCGTGATGGCACTGGTGTTGCGCCCCAAACTCCTGATCATGGACGAGCCCACCAGCGGCGTGGCGGCGGACGAGAAACACGGTCTCATGGATACCATCATGAAGGCCCTGGATCAGCGTGGCGTGACCTCGATTTTTGTCGAACACGACGCTGACATCGTGACGCAATATGCCACCCGCGTGGCCGCCTGGATTGCCGGCCGCATCGCAGCTGACGGCCCGCCCGAACTGGTGATGAGCAACGACGAAGTCAAAAGTGTCGTGTTGGGCCACTGAAACTTGACCATGCTTGCCATCAACAAAATTACTGTCGATATCGCCGGCATTGGCGTCTTGCGCAGCATTCAAGCCCAGTTCAATGCCGGCGCGACTTACGCGCTGGTGGGCCGCAACGGCGCTGGCAAAACCACGCTCCTGCGCACCGTCATGGGTTTTATACCGTTGCGCAGTGGCACGATTACGCTGGGTGGCACGGACTTGCTGGCTCTGCCACCCCACGCGCGCGCCCTGCGTGGCATCGGCTACGCGCCTGAGGAGCGGGTATTGTTCCCAACGATGACCGTGCTGGAAAACCTGCGCCTGCCGTGTGAATCGATCGGCCTGACCGCTGCGCAAATTGACCAGCGTCTGAAGGAAGTCGTGGCCGTAGTGCCGCTGATAGAACCCATGCTGGCGCGCTCCGCCTCTGCACTGTCGGGTGGGCAGGGGAAAATTGCCGCGCTGACCCGTGCCTTGATGGTGGGCACCCAGGTGCTTCTTTTGGACGAGCCATTTCAGGGCCTGGCCCCCGCCCTTGCGCGCCAGTACGCACAGGCCGTCGCCCAGCTGCACACCTTGAGGCCGAATTTGTGTGTGGTGATCACGGAATCCAACCGCGCGCTGTTGGACCGGGTCGATTGCATCACACTCTCACTTGAGCGCGGGGAGTTGAAAGTTGCGCATTGATAGTCCCCCGATGAAATACAGGCTGTCGCCATGACCCCACAAACACAGTCCAAACCCCAAGCACAGGGAAAACCCCTTGACGGCATCACTGTCGTTGCCCTCGAACAGGCCGTGGCCGCGCCCTATTGCTCCAGCCGACTCGCCGACGCGGGCGCGCGGGTCATCAAGATCGAGCGGCCCGAAGGTGACTTTGCGCGCGGGTATGACACGGCGGTGTTTGGCGAATCGTCGTATTTCGTCTGGCTGAATCGGGGCAAAGAATCGGTGTCGCTGGACCTGTCTCAACCCGAAGCCAAAACCACATTGCGTGAATTGATTGCTACGGCTGACGTGTTCATCCAGAACCTCGCGCCGGGTGCGGCCGGGCGCCTGGGGCTGGGTTCGGCGGCATTGCGCAAAGCCCATCCGCAACTCATCACCTGCGACATTTCAGGCTACGGCGAGTCAGGCGAACTGCACACCCTCAAGGCCTACGACATGCTGGTGCAGGCCGAAAGCGGCCTGGTCGCGGT
>JANNYX010000603.1:0-6156 GCA_031410295.1 Rhodoferax sp. | reverse complement strand
CCTAAAAATATCTGGTTCATATAGATCTCAAGGATTTGATCCTTAGTCAGCATGTGCTCCAGTTTGAAGGTCAGCAAGACTTCATAAATCTTGCGCATGTAGTTTTTCTCGGACGAGAGGTAAACATTGCGGGCGACCTGCATGGTGATGGTTGAGGCACCTTGGCTTTTGGCCCGGCCCAAATTGGCCAAACCTGCGCGCACCATGCCCTTGTAAGACACACCACCATGTTCATAAAACTCGGTGTCCTCGATCGCCAGCACAGCGTCAATCATCACTTTTGGGATGTCTTTGATCGGCGTCAGGTTGCGTCGCTCTTCGCCAAACTCTCCCAAGAGCACGTTGTCCGAGGAAAAAACACGAAGGGGCAAAATCGGGCGGTAATCCGACAGGTCGGAGATATCCGGCAAATTCGGATAAGCGACCGCCAATGCGATCGCCACAACAACCAAAATTGAGAGCACACCAGCCAATGCCAGACCAACGCTCCAATAGACGATGCGGAACAAAGTGCGACCGAAACTGTAGCCCCCGGGCGATTTGGTGGCGTTGGGGTTGTGGGCAGTTGGGTCTGAGGTTGGAGAGGCGGGCATTCAAAGAGGGCGGTTAGGTCGCACCGTTATTATAAAAAAGCGGATGACGCGAGGGAATTTAGATCGTGTGTTGCAATGTTACGGCGAAGCTTGGGATGTCAGGGCGGCGCTACGGGGGCGCGATAAACCGATTTGAAAGCGTCTACTTTTGACAACGCTCGATAACACCCAAATTGGGAAAATCCTTTGCGGGACAATACGCTTACTGATAGCATTCAAGTGAAGTCTTAAGTTTCGCCGGTTCTCAATCGGCATGTTTCAGGGGATTGCTTTGATCTCTTTGGGGTCGTTGTTTAGTCGTCAACCCGCGCCCATGTTGGGTTTGGACATCAGTTCTTCCAGTGTCAAACTGGTTGAGCTGAGCCGTGACAAGGGTGGAAACCTGGTTCTGGACCGGTGCGCGATCGAACCGTTGGAGCGTGGTTGGATCACCGACGGCAATATTGAAAAGTTCGACGAGGTTGCCGACGCCGTGCGGCGCCTCGTGAAGAAGAGCGGCACGAAAACCAGAAACGTCGCCATGGCTTTGCCGCCCTCGGCTGTCATCACCAAGAAAATCATTTTGCCAGGCGGTCTTACCGACATTGAGCTCGAACTTCAGGTTGAAACCGAAGCCAACCAGTACATCCCGTTTCCTTTGGACGAGGTGAGTCTTGATTTTTGCGTGATCGGTCCAAGCAGTGCCTCTGCAGGTGATTTGGATGTTTTGATTGCGGCGTCAAGGCGTGAAAAAGTGCAGGATATCCAGGGCTTGGCGGAAGCCGCAGGCCTCAAGCCGGTTGTCATCGACGTTGAATCATTCGCTTCAAGGTTGGCCACAGGGCGCTTGATCGAGAGTTTGCCCAACAAAGGCGCGGGCACCATTGTGGCCCTGTTCGAAGTCGGTGCCTTGACCACCAGCATGCAGGTGATCCGCGATGACGAGGTTTTGTACGACCGAGACCAGGCCTTTGGCGGTGCACAACTCACCCAGCTGATCGTGCGCCAATACGGATTTTCGCTGGAAGAGGCTGAAACCAAAAAACGCAGCGGTGAGTTGCCCGATGATTACGAATCAAGTGTGCTCAAACCGTTTGTGGAAAGCATGGTGCAGGAAATTGGCCGGGCATTGCAGTTTTTTTTCACCAGCACACCCCACAACAAGGTCGACTACATCTTGCTGGCCGGAGGCTCTGCAGCACTTCCCGGTTTAACGGCCGCGGTGAGCCAGCACACCACCTTCACCTGCAATCTGCTAAATCCTTTTGAAGGCATGGAAATGGGCAGCGGCGTGCGCTTGAAAAAAATGACGCGTGAAGCACCGTCGTACCTCACTTCGTGCGGCCTGGCGCTGCGGAGGTTCATGCAGTGATTTTGATTAATCTGCTTCCCCACCGGGAGGCCGCGCGCAAACAGCGGCGCGATTTTTTCAACCTATCGCTGGGTGCTGCAGCGCTCCTCGGCGGCCTCATCGCTGGCGGCATTTTTCTTTGGTATCAGGCCCATATTTCCGCGCAACAGGGAAAGAACAATTTATTGACCAGTGAGATCAAGGTGCTCGAGGGGCAAATCAAGGACATTGCCGGTTTGGAAGCCGAAATTACGGCATTGCGGGCGCGCCAGCAGGCTGTGGAGGATTTGCAGGCTGACCGCAACCAACCGGTCTACCTGTTGACCGAACTGGTCAAACAATTGCCCGACGGGGTCTATATCGGCACCATGAAGCAGGACAACCAACTTGTGACCTTGCAAGGGGTGGCGCAGTCCAATGAGCGCGTCTCGGAATTGCTGCGCAATTTGGCGAACAATTCGCCATGGTTCAGCAAACCTGAGCTGGTAGAAATCGTTGCTGGCAATGTGGCGTTGAACCCGCGCGAGCAAAAGCGGGTTGCGAACTTCAATATCAGGGTTCGTTTGGTTCGCTCGAGTGATGCACAAAAGGCAGGGCCAGGTGCGGCTGCCACTGCAACGCCGACGACAAATGCGGCCGTTCCTGTGCCCCAGAAGAAATAGAACGTAAGCCATGGCTACAAAATCCGAAAAAGCCCCGTCGAAAATCGACTTCGCGGTCGCACAAGAAAAGATCGCCAGCCAATTTCGCAATCTGGACCCAAGAGACCCCTCGGTTTGGCCTAGCCTTCCTCGCTACGCCTTGCTGTTGTTGACCTGCGTATTGGTGGTGACAGGTTTGTGGTTTGCCTGGCTTGTCAACTCAGAAGAAGAGTTGGTAAAGGAACAAGCAATTGAAGTCAAATTGCGTGAGGACTACACCAACAAACTTACCAAGGCCGTCAACCTTGATGCTTTGAAGAAACAGCGCGAACAGGTACAGCAATACGTGACCCAGCTTGAAAAACAATTGCCAAGCAAGGCCGAAATGGATGCGCTGTTGTCCGACATCAACCAAGCTGGGCTGGGCCGCAGTTTGCAGTTTGAAGTGTTTCGCCCGGGCAACGTGGCAGTGAAGGAATATTACGCCGAGTTGCCGATTGAGGTCCGTGTGACTGGGCGGTACCACGACATGGGATCGTTTGCTTCCGACATTGCGAATTTGTCCAGAATCGTGACCTTGAATAACCTCGAAGTCACACCGCTGCGTGAAAACACCCTGACCATGAAAGCCTCGGCACGGACATTCAGGTACCTGGACCAGGATGAAATCGCCGCCCAGCGCAAGGCAGCAGCGCCAAAAGGGGCGAAAAAATGAGCGGATGGCCGTTGGTTTTATCGCGGATTGCCGTGGTTTTTTTGGGATCGCTTGTCGTTGGCGCTTGCAGTTCTTCCGGTGAAGGTGAATTGCGGCAATGGATGTCGGCACAGAAAAGCCAGACCCGTCCAAAAGTCACGCCGATTTCCGAGCCCAAACAGTTCAGACCTGAAAGTTATCAACAAACCGGTTCTGTAGAGCCGTTCAGCCGTGAGAAACTCACGCAAGCGCTCAAGGGAGAAGCCACCCAGGCTACGGCCAACGCCGGTCTGGTTGCGCCTGAATTGGCCCGCCGCAAGGAAGCCCTGGAGGCGTTTCCGCTGGACGCCATGGCGATGGTTGGCAGTGTCGTGCGGGGTGGCCAGCCCGTGGCATTGGTGAAAGTCGACAACCTGTTGTACCAAGTTCGTCCAGGCAACTACTTGGGGCAAAACTACGGACGGGTCAACAAAATTGCGGAAACCGAAGTCATCTTGCGTGAAATCGTGCAAGACGCTGTAGGCGAATGGATTGAACGCCCTGCAAAATTGCAGTTGCAAGAGAGGTCAAAATGAAAAATCAATATAGGTATTTGGCAATGAGCATAGGGCGACATATCGGCACATTTCTGACGGCAGGACTGATTGCAATTGGTGTTCAGGCACAGACCGCGATCGAGGCGATTTCCGGCTCTTTGCAGGGCGGCGCTGAAATTGTCCGAATTGACTTGACGCAGCCACTGGTTGCGATTCCGACCGGATTCACGATTCAGTCGCCAGCGCGAATCGCGCTCGATTTTCCTGGCATTTCAAACGGTATGGGTCGCTCAACGGTGGATATCAACCAGGGAAACCTGCGTTCTGTGAGCATTGTGCAGGCCGGGGATCGCACTCGCGTTGTGCTCAACCTCAAGCAAGCTACAGCTTACAAGGCTGAATTGCAAGGCAAGTCATTGCTCGTAGTGCTGGACAAAGTTGCCGGCGCGGCCGCGCCTGTTGCCGCCTCAGCTCCAGCATTTTCAGCCGTTCAAACACGCGACACCCAACCGATCAAGGACCTCGACTTTCGACGCGGTACCGATGGTTCGGGCCGTGTGATCGTATCTTTGCCGAACAATCAGGTTGGCGTGGATATCAAACAGCAAGGTCAAACGCTGGTGGTCGAATTCATGAAATCCACCTTGCCGGAGGGTTTGCGCAGGCGCCTGGATGTTGCGGATTTTGGAACACCCGTGCAATCCGTCACGACGTTTCAGTCAGGTGACCGTGTCCGCATGGTCATCGAGCCAAAGGGCGCGTGGGAACACAGCGCTTACCAAACGGACGAGCAATTTGTCGTCGAAGTCAAATTGCAAAAAGTTGATCCCGGCAAGTTGACGCAAGGTGTGGGATATACCGGTCAGAAACTTTCTCTTAATTTCCAGAACATTGAGGTGCGTTCACTGTTGCAGGTCATCGCAGACTTCACCAATTTCAATATTGTGACTTCGGACTCTGTGACTGGCGCCGTTACTTTGCGCTTGCAGGACGTCCCATGGGATCAGGCGCTCGAAATCATCCTGCAAGCCAAAGGCTTGGGGGTGAAGAAAAACGGCAACGTCTTGTGGATTGCTCCGCGCGACGAGATTGCCGCCAAAGAGAAACTTGAGCGGGAGTCGAATGTGGCACTTGAAGGGCTCGAGAATCTGCGAACACAAGGCTTCCAGCTGAATTACGCCAAGGCCGCTGAAGTTGCTGACGGCTTGAATGGCGTTGGGGGTACAGGCAATACAAGGATTCTGAGCAGCCGGGGAAGTGTCATCAAAGAGGTTCGGACCAATCAAATATTTGTCACAGATGTTGGAAGCAAACTCGAAGCGATCCAGCAATTGATTTCAAAGCTTGACATTGCCGTTCGTCAAGTCTTGATTGAAGCCCGGATTGTTGAAGCCTCAGATACCTTTGGCAAGTCTTTGGGCGTCAAACTAGGTGGCAACGATTTGCGTGCGCAACGTGGTGGTGACGGTGGGTACCAGGTTGTTGGTGACAACCGCCTCGCATTTGGAACCAATTACGGTAACGCTGTCGCCAGCAGCGGTGCCGGTGGCGCCGTAGATCTGACCAGCAACTTTGTCAATTTGCCTGCGATTGGCCAGGGCGGCGCAGCACCTGCGACGTTTGCGCTTTCGTTGTTCAGCGCGGCCGCCAACAGATTTCTGAACCTTGAGCTGTCCGCGCTGGAGGCTGACGGCAAAGGAAAAATCGTGTCAAGTCCACGGGTTGTAACGGCTGATCAAAAAGAGGCCTCGATCGAACAAGGCGTTGAAATTCCATTTCAAAGAGCAACAAATTCGGGTGCGACGGCAATTGACTTTATCAAAGCCAATCTTTCGCTGCGGGTAACTCCTCAAATCACGCCAGAGGGCAGCATCATCATGGACGTGGAGGTGACCAAAAACTCTGTTGGCCAAGCGACTGCTGCCGGCCTTGCAATCAACACAAAGCGAGTCAGAACGCAGGTTTTGGTTGACAACGGAGGAACCGTTGTCATTGGTGGCATATTTGAACTGACCGAGTCAGAAAACGAAACGAAAGTGCCGTTCCTCGGGGATTTGCCAGGTGTCGGAAACCTGTTCAAATCCCGCGCCAAGGTGGCGAACAAACAGGAACTATTGGTGTTTATCACACCCAAGGTCATGACTGACCGGGCACTGCGCTAAAGCGCTTATACATAGGTTTTACGCACGGGAACGAGAATGAAATTGCTTAAGAAAATTATTGGTGTGACCTTGGTCGTGGGAATGGTGGCATGTGGCGGAGGGGGAGGGAATCCGGGGGCGACGGCCAATGGGAGTTCTGTTGCTTCGACGACAAGCGGGACAACTGGTTCTACCAGCCTTGGCGATACGCAAGTGACCGC
>JANNYX010000602.1:0-8555 GCA_031410295.1 Rhodoferax sp. | reverse complement strand
GCCCTTTTTCGCAAAGCAGATCAGCCGTCTTGCTGTACAACATCCCCGGCTTTTCGACCACGCGGCGCTTGCGGATGGCCCAGCCAATGTCGTTGCCGGCCAGGTCACCCATGCGGAACGGGCCCATGGCAAAGCCGAATTTCTCTATGGCTTTGTCGACCTGTTCGGGGGTGCACCCTTCGTCCAGCAGAAACCCGCCCTGGCGGCCATATTGCTCGACCATGCGGTTGCCGATGAAGCCGTCGCACACACCCGACACCACTGCCGTCTTCTTGATCTTCTTGCCAACCGCCATCACCGTGGCCATCACGTCTTTGCCGGTTTTTTCACCGCGCACCACTTCCAGCAGCTTCATCACATTGGCCGGGCTGAAAAAATGCAGGCCGACCACGTCTTGCGGGCGTTTTGTGAACGAAGCGATCTTGTTCACGTCCAAAGTGGAGGTGTTGCTGGCCAGAATCGCGCCAGGTTTCATGACGCGGTCCAACTCCTTGAAGACTTTTTCCTTCACCCCCATTTCTTCGAACACGGCTTCGATCACCAGGTCGGCGTCCTTGAGGTCGTCGTAGTTCAGCGTGGTGCTCAACAATCCCATGCGCTGGTCGAGTTTGTCCTGCTTGAGCTTGCCGCGTTTGACCTGCGAGTCGTAGTTTTTGCGCATGATGCCGACACCTTTGTCGAGCGCCTCTTGCTTCATTTCCAGAATTTTCACTGGGATGCCGGCGTTCAAGAAGTTCATCGAGATGCCACCGCCCATGGTGCCGGCGCCAATCACGGCGACCGATTTGATCTCGCGCTGCGGCGTGTCAGCCGGCACGTCCGGAATTTTGGACGCGGCACGGTCCGCCACGAAGATGTGCCTTAAAGCCTTGCTCTCGGGGGTTTGCATCAGGCCCAGGAATATTTCGCGCTCGGCCTTCATGCCTTCGTCAAACTTCTTCTTGGTGGCAATCTCGACAATGTCGACGTTTTTCAGCGGAGCCGGAAAGTTTTTGGACATGCCGCCCACCATGTTCCTGGCAAACTGGAAATAGGCGTCGCCCAACGGGTGTTTGCACGGCAGGTTGCGCACCAGCGGCAGCGGGCGCACATCGGCCACCGAGCGGGCGTAGGTGATGGCTTCCTCCATCAGCGACTCGTTGTTTCCCGCCATTTTGTTGAAGAGCTTCTGCCCGGGCAACATGGCCAGCATCTCACTCTTGACCGGCTCGCCGCTGACCATCATGTTTAACGCCACCTCCACCCCCACCAAGCGTGGCAGGCGCTGCGTGCCGCCAGCGCCCGGAATAAGGCCCAGCTTCACTTCCGGCAAAGCCACCGCGCAACCCGGCGCGGCAATGCGGTAATGGCAGCCCATTGCCAGCTCCAGCCCGCCGCCCATGGCGATGGTGTGAACCGCGGCCACCACCGGCTTGCCCGAATATTCACACGCCAGGATCAGGCTGAGCAAATTGGGCTCCTTGAGCGCGTTGGGCGAGTTGAACTCCTTGATGTCGGCGCCGCCTGAAAACGCCCGGCCCGCGCCAGTGATGACGATGGCCCTCACTGCCGTATCGGCATTGGCTTTGGCCAGGCCATCGGCAATGCCCGCGCGGGTGGCATAACCCAAGCCGTTGATCGGCGGGTTGTTCAGGGTGATCACGGCGACGTCGCCGAGAACTTTGTAGTCAGTAGTCATGCTGGAATTCTTTCAAGAGGCGGGGTAGGCGTTTGGGGCAATTTAGAGTTGAGAATCAAAAAAAGAACGGTCGTGCGTTTATTTGCGATTGTGATTGTAGAAGCTTGGCCTTATGCGGTGCGCCCTTACCCTGGATGTAAACATCGCAGTTTGTCGCAGCAGTGACATCGCGTCAAACCTCGAGCCATTCTTTGCGAATATCCACATTGATGCGCAGGGTTTGCGGCGTGCCATCAAAAACAATACTTCCGTGCCCCATGACCAAGGCACGGTCTGAAATCGCCATCGCAATCGTCAGTTTCTGCTCAATCAGCAACACCGAAATACCGCGTTTTTTGAGTTCTTTCAGGTAGTCTGCAACCAACTCGACAATTTTGGGAGCCAGCCCTTCGGTGGGTTCGTCGATGATGATCAAATCAGGGTCGCCCATCAGCGTGCGGCACAGCGTCAACATCTGCTGTTCACCGCCCGACATGACGCCCGCCTCGGTGTGTTGGCGCTCCTTGAGCCGTGGAAACAGCTCATACATGTCGTTCAGAGACCATCGCCCCGTCTTGCTGGCGCTCTTTTGGCCAAGGTACAAATTCTGCTCGACGGTCAGGGTTGGAAAGATGTCCCGACTCTCCGGAACATAACCAATGCCCAGATGCGCAACTTCAAAAGTGCGTTTGCCCAGAATCTCCTGCCCTTTCCAATTCAAGGAGCCATGGCAATCCACCAAGCCCATGATGGCCTTGGCGGTGGTGGAGCGCCCAGAGCCGTTGCGCCCCAAAAGAGCCACAATTTCACCCGCCTTCACCTCAAAATCGACGCCGTGCAAGACGTGGCTCTTGCCATAGAAAGCGTTCAGGTTTTGAATTTTCAACATAATCAATGCCCTCCCACCTGGGCGTCTGCAATCGAAGAACCCAGATAAGCTTCTTGAACCCGCCGGTTGGCACGCACCGCCTCGGGGACATCGTAGGCCAAGACCTCGCCGTAAACCACCACGGCAATCTTGTCAGCCAGCCCAAACACCACACCCATGTCGTGTTCAACGGTCAACAAGGTCTTGCCCACAGTCACATCTTTGATCAGCTTGATAAAGCGGCCGGTTTCCGATTTGCTCATACCCGCCGTGGGTTCATCCAGCAAGATCACGTTGGCGCCCCCGGCAATGGTGATTCCAATCTCAAGCGCCCGTTGCTCGGCGTAGGTGAGATTAGTCGCCAGAACGTCATGCTTTTTGTCCAGGGCCACCATCGCCATCAGTTCCTCGGCACGCGTGTTGGCGTCATCCAAGTTGGCGAGGAACTTCAGAAACGTGTATTTGTAACCCAGGCTCCACAATACGCCACAGCGCAAGTTCTCAAACACGCTGAGCTTGGGGAAGATGTTGGTGATCTGAAAACTCCGGCTCAAACCCAGGCGATTGATTTCGAACGGTTTCTTCCCGTTCAATCGCTGGCCGTTTAGCAGCACGTCGCCGCTGGTGGGTTCAAACCGTCCGCTGATCAGGTTGAACAGGGTTGACTTGCCCGCGCCATTGGGGCCAATGATGCCAACCCGTTCCCCCGGGGGAATCGCCAGATTGACGCCGCGGATGATCTCGGTTTTGCCAAAATTCTTGCGCAGGTCTTTGAGTTCAAGTGCGTAGGTCGTCATAGGTTGTCCCTGCGCTTCATTTCATTTTCAATACTCTCTTGGATCTGGCCCCATTTCTGCGCAAATCCGCGCCGGACGACCTCAAACAGGGCTGCCCCGCCGAGCATCACCACACCCGCGCCGATCCAACTGGTCAGCCCTTTGGCATTGAGCGTAGCCCCGAGGAAGCGCAGCTCGGGCCCCAGCGCCGCATTCAGCTGCAAGTGGTAAGTCATCTCGATCATCGCGGCAGCGCCCACCAGAACCACGATGGCCGTGACTGTTAGCGCCAGGTAGCTGCCCCAGAGTTTGCGCAGGTGGCCAAACATCGCCACCCGCAGGTTCATCATGATGAGGGACGCCACGCCACCCGGCGCAAACATCACCATGAAGAGGAAGATCAACCCGAGGTAAAGCAGCCAGGCTTTGGTGAACTCCGACAGCAGAACAAAGGCCAGCACCATCAACACTGCGCCAATGATGGGGCCAAAAAAGAAAGTCGCCCCGCCCAAAAAGGTGAAAAGCAGGTAGGCGCCCGAGCGATAACCGCTTACCACCTCGGAAGTCACGATTTCGAAGTTCAACGCCGCCAGGCCACCCGAAATGCCGGCAAAAAATGCCGCAATGATGAAGGCGATGTAACGAACCTTTTGGGTGTCGTAACCGACAAATTCCACCCGCTCCGGGTTGTCACGCACGGCGTTGAGCATTCGGCCCAACGGCGTTCGCGTGAAGGCAAACATGAGGCCGGTGCAGACAAAGGTGTAGACCGCGATCAGGTAATAGAGCTGGATTTGCGGGCCGTAAGTCAACCCAAAAACTTTGGCGCCCGCCACCCGGTTGCCGGAAACACCGCCCTCACCGCCAAAAAACTCCGGGAACATCAGGGACATGGCCCAAACCAGCTCGCCAATGCCCATGGTGATCATGGCAAACGGCGTCGCCGCCTTCTTGGTGGTGACCCATCCAAGCACAATGGCCACCAGCAGGCTGGTTATCCCGCCCACAATGGGAATCAGGCTCACTGGCAAGGGGAAACCGCCCGACACCAGATTCAAGGTATGAATCGCCAGAAACGAGCCCATGCCGGAATAGACCGCGTGGCCGAAACTCAGCATGCCGCCCTGCCCAAGCAACATGTTGTAGCTCAGGCAAACGATGATCGCTATGCCCATCTGGCTGAGCATGGTGTGGCTCAAACTGCTGGTAAAAAGCATCGGAACCACCAGCAGAACCGCCGCAAAAGCAGTCCAGACGATGATGCGACCCTTGACGGGAGCTTGCTTTAACGGGTTCGTCGCAGAGGTATTGCTAGCCATGTTTCAGCCCTCCCGCTTTCCAAGCAAGCCTTTGGGCCGGAAGATCAGGATCAATACCAGCAGCAAGTAGGGCAAGATCGGCGCGATTTGGCTGATTTTGAGCTTCCACAAGGCGTAGCCAAAGCTAGATGGCGAAAGCGAAATGCCAATCACCTGCAACGCCGACTGGATCGACGCATCAATGGCCACCGCGAAGGTCTGCAAAATGCCGATCAGCAGCGATGCCAAAAACGCCCCGGCCAGCGAGCCCATGCCCCCCACCACCACCACCACAAAAATCACCCCACCCACAGAAAACGCCATGCTCGGCTCGGTCAAGTAGGCATTGCCGCCAATTACACCGGCTAAACCCGCCAGTGCACAGCCGCCACCAAACACCATCATGAAGACGCGCGGAACGTTGTGGCCCAGAGCTTCGACGGTTTCTGGGTGGGTCAGCGCCGCCTGAATCACCAGGCCGATTCGGGTTCGGGTCAACAGCAACCAGATTGCCAACAGCATCAAAAGAGCCACCAGCATCATGAAGGCCCGGTAGGTCGGAAACTGGGTTCCAAACAGGGTAAACAAGGGCCCGTCCAGCGCGACCGGCACCCGGTAATCCACTGAACTGCTGCCCCAGACGAGTTGCACCAGCTCCAGCAGGATGTAGCTCAAACCGAAGGTGATCAGCAACTCAGGCACATGCCCGAACTTATGCACCCGGCGCAGGCAATAACGCTCGAACGCCGCGCCCATCAAACCGACCAGCAGCGGCGCCACGAGAAGGGCCGGCCAAAATCCGATCAATGCCGTGGTGGTGTAGGCGAAATAGGCCCCCAGCATGTAAAACGAGGCGTGGGCGAAATTCAAAACGCCCATCATGCTGAAAATCAGCGTCAAGCCGGAACTGAGCATGAACAGCAACAGACCGTAGCTGATGCCGTTGAGCAATGAAATGGTGTAAAACTCCATGGCGCCTTTGCAATCTATGTACGCTAAACCTGAAACGACGATGGCCTGACACAGACCGAAACATCAGCCGAAACACAAGCCGAAAAAAATACCGGGCGGATCACACCCGGCATCTGAACGTTGTCAGGCCATCACGATGGCGCCAACGTCATGCGGGCCGCTTCATCTGGCAGCTGGTGGGCGTGCTCGCCACATAGGGCTCCATCTGTTTGATCGGCACGAAGGTGTACCCCGTCTTTTCGACGCTGTACTCGCCCTTCTTCGCCTTTTGCCACTTGGTGACAAACATCGACTGTTGCATCTGGTGGTCAGAGGCGCGCATGGTCACCTCGCCTGCGAAGCTTTTCACTGACAGGCCTTCCATGGCCTTGGCAACCTGAAGCGGATTGGTGGACTTGGCTTTGGCCATGGCACCGCCGAGCAGGTGAATGCCGTTGTAGGTAGCGAAGGTGTAATAGTCGTCGTCAAATTTCTTGAGAAACTCCTGCCCCATCTGACCCAATTCGCCCGTGTGATTGGAGTGCCCGTAAGCAATCACGTAGACCTCACTGTCGCCACCAGCAGCCAGCGCCGTTGGGGTGCCGGTCACGCCCGCGTAATACGTGTACATCGGAAGTTTCAGGCCGGCATCATTGAGCGCCTTGACAAACAATGTGAGGTCGGCGCCCCAGTTGCCCGTCACGATAGTGTCGGCGCCGGACTGCTTGATCTTCGCGACGTACGGAGCAAAGTCTTTGACTTGGCCAATCGGGTGCAAGTCTTCACCGGCGATCTTCACGTCCGGGCGCTTGCGAGTGATGCCCTCCTTGAAATACTTGGCCACCTGCTGGCCATGGGAATAGTTTTGGTTGAGCAGGTAGACGCTCTTGACTTTGGGCTGGTCTTTCATGAAAGTCGTCAGCGCCTCCATCTTCATGGTGGTGTCTGCGTCCAGGCGGAAGTGCCAATAATCGCACTTTTCATTGGTCAGCGCTGGGTCTACGGCGGCGTAGTTCAGGTACACCACCTCCTTGCCAGGGTTTCGTTCATTGTGTTTGGAAACTGCGTCCAAAATGGCCATGGCAGCGCCTGAGCCATTGCCCTGCGTCACGTAGCGAAAGCCTTGATCGATAGCCGCTTTGAGCGTGTTCAGGCTTTCCTGGGGTGACCCTTTGTTGTCAAACCCGATGACTTCAAACTTGACACCAGCCGCGTTCTTGCTGCCGCTGAAACGGTCTGCCACATACTGCCAACTCTTGAGCTGGTTTTGCCCAACATTGGCAAACGGGCCCGACAGCGGGTCCATGAAAGCGATTTTCACCGTCTCGCCCTTTTGGGCGTGGGCCATGCCGGCACAAGCCAGCGCCACTGACATCGTGACCAATTTTGCAACAATTTTCATATTTAACTCCTGGGGATATTGGAAAACCAGCATAGCGTAACGGAGTTTGCCGAATGAACGGCTAGGGCTAGCCCTAGCTGCTATCCCGCGGGTGACTTCTGGCGCAGTCCCGCACCGTTTCAGAGCAGACTTCAAAGACTTGGCAACTTGTAGTCCTTCAACTGCTCACGCAGCTTCATTTTCTGCATCTTGCCAGTGGCGCCCAGTGGAATCGCGTCGACAAACACCACGTCGTCCGGAATCTGCCATTTGGCGGTTTTGCCCTCAAAAAAAGCGATCAGGTCGTCGCGCGTGACCTCCATGCCGGTTTTTTTGACCACGGCAATGATCGGCCGCTCGTCCCATTTCGGGTGGCGCATGCCGACACAGGCCGCCATCGCCACTGCCGGGTGCGCCATGGCGATGTTTTCCACGTCGATTGAGCTGATCCACTCGCCGCCGGACTTGATCACGTCCTTGCTGCGGTCGGTGATCTGCAAAAAGCCGTCGGCGTCGATGGTGGCGACATCACCGGTCGGAAACCAGCCGCCAGCCACCAGCGGGGAGCCGCCCTCCTGCTTGAAGTATTGGTCGATGATCCACGGCCCTTTGACGAGCAGATCGCCCGAGGTCTTGCCGTCCCATGGCAACTCCTTGCCGTCATCGGGGTTGACGATTTTCATGTCAACACCAAATATCGCCCGCCCCTGTTTCAGGCGGATTTTGGTTTTTTCACCGGCAGGCAAATCGAGGTGCGCGTTTTTCAGGGTGCAGACGGTGCCCAGCGGCGACATCTCCGTCATGCCCCAGGCGTGCAGCACATCGACGTTGTACTCGTCGTTGAAAGTTGCCATCATGGCCGGCGGGCAGGCCGAGCCACCGATCACCGTGCGATTGAGCTTGCTGAATTTCAGGCCGGCCGGCTTCATGTGGCTGAGCATCATCTGCCACACTGTCGGCACGCCAGCGGCGAAGGTGACAGCTTCAGACTCGATCAACTCGTAGACCGATTTGCCGTCCAGCGCCGCGCCGGGGAAAACCAGCTTGGCCCCCGTCATCGCGCCGGCGTAGGGAATGCCCCAGGCGTTGACGTGAAACATCGGCACCACGGGCAAAATGCTGTCGCGCGCGCTGATGCACATTACATCGGGCAGGCAAGCCGCGTAGGCGTGCAGGAGTGTCGAGCGGTGGCTGAACAGCGCGGCTTTGGGGTTGCCCGTGGTGCCGCTCGTGTAACACATGCTGGAGGCCGAGTGTTCATCAAACTGCGGCCAGTGGTAGGTCGTCGGCTCCTTGCCAATCCAGGCTTCGTAACTTTGCAAACCGGGGATGCCGGTGTCGGCCGGCAAGGCAGCCGCGTCACACAGGGCGACGAAGTGTTTGATGGTTGTGCAGCGGGCGTGCACGGCTTTGACGAGGGGCAAAAAGCTCATGTCAAAACACAGCACAGCGTCTTCGGCATGGTTGGCGATCCAGACGATCTGGTCTGGGTGCAGGCGCGGGTTGAGCGTGTGCAGCACTTTGCCCGAGCCGCTCACGCCAAAATAAAGTTCCAGATGGCGGTAGCCGTTCCAGGCCAGCGTGGCCACGCGGTCGCTGAAATTGAGCTTCAGGCGATCCAGCG
>JANNYX010000601.1:0-6594 GCA_031410295.1 Rhodoferax sp. | reverse complement strand
CGCTGGGCCTTGAGCATTTTTTTCTTGATGCGGTTGCGCTTCAGTGGCGAGAGGTATTCGACGAACACCTTGCCCTGCAAATGGTCCATTTCGTGCTGGATACACACCGCCAGCAGGCCGTCGGCGTCCAGCGTGCGGGTGGCGCCGTCGCCGTCCTGCGCCTTCACCTTGACCGCGTCAAAACGTTGCACGCCGTCGTAAATGCCAGGCACCGAGAGGCAACCTTCTTCGTTCAGGTGGGTCTCTTCGCTGGTCCAGACCAGTTCGGGGTTGATCAATACCACCGGGGTGTTGCGCTCTTCCGAGACGTCGATGACGATCAGGCGTTCGTGCACGTCCACCTGCGAGGCCGCCAGGCCAATGCCTTTGGCGTCGTACATGGTTTCGAACATGTTGGCCACGAGGGTTTGGATGCGCGCGTCAACCACCGCCACTGGCTTGGCCACCTTGTGCAATTTCGGATCGGGATACTGGAGAATGTTGAGCAAAGCCATGGAAACTCTTCAAAGATGTCGTTATTTTCGCTACTTTTGCGCCGCCCGGTTCGACTAAATCGGCGAAATCGTTGCCCAATCAAGGGCTTGAGCGCAGAATCGTGTGTAATTTATCAAGATATTCGCGGCAAAATAATTCCTGTTAACGGTGGTTGAAGCTGCGTGCAGCTCGCGCCTTTGACGACCCGCTCCCTGGTGGCAACAACCGGGGAGCATTTTCGATGAAAAACACCATGACGACGATGACCAAGACAACCACTGGCCCAGCAACACACGCCAAAATCGATTCTGCCAAGTTTGCCGCTGTGTTGCCGTCGACCCTGCTGGCGGCTCTCGTCATGGTACTGGCTTCTTCGCTGGCAGTGGCACAGAACCTGACCGTCACGCCGGGTCAACGGGCCACCGCACAACAAGTTGCCCAGGCCGGCGTACCGCTGAGTGAACTTGCGCCGAATGCACCTGATAGCCATCTGGTCAAACGCGGTGACACCTTGTGGGCCATTTCCGGCCTGTTTTTGAAGAGCCCATGGCGTTGGCCAGAGTTGTGGGGCATGAACCTGGAAGACATCAGGAACCCGCACCGCATTTACCCGGGCCAGCAGTTGTACCTTGAAAGGAAAGACGGGCGCGCCACCCTGCGTACTGCGCGCTCACGCGGCGACGGCGGCATTGAAACGGTGCGCGTGTCGCCGCGTACCCGCTTCGAGAGTCTGGCTGATGAGATCATCCCGACCCTGAAATCGCAATTCATCGAGCCTTTCCTGGCCGAGCCGGTCGTGGTGGGCGAGAGTGAACTGAACTCGGCGCCACGCATCGTCGCCGCGCAGGAGGAGCGTGTGTTGCTCACCCGCGGCGACCGCGCCTACGCGCGTGGGCCGGTGGGTCAACAGCTCGCCTTTGGCACGACCCAGCAGAACGATTACCGCGTCTTTCGCAATGCGACGCCCTTGAAAGACCCGATCAGTGGCGAAGTGCTGGGTTATGAAGCCCAATATGTCGGCAAGGCGCAGATTGTGCGCGGCGAGTCTCGCGCGGAACGCACGGATAAAGACGGCAAAGTCGCCGTTGAGCTGGTTCCGGCGACGATTGACATCGTCTCCGCCAAAGAAGAAATGCGTGTGGGTGACCGCCTGTTGCCCGAACCTGCTCGGCAGTTCACCAGTTACGCGCCGCGCGCCCCACTGAGCAAAGTGGATGCCCGGGTGGTATCGGTGTATGGCAGCAGCGTCGTCAATGCGGGCCAGAATCAGGTCGTGGCGATCAACCGTGGCAGCAAAGACGGCGTTGAAAGTGGCCACGTTTTGGCGATTTTGAAGGCTGGCGCAAAGGTCACCGACAAAACCGTTCCAAGCCGCGACCTTTTGCAATTGCCCGACGAACGCAACGGCCTCCTGATGGTGTTTCGCACCTTTGACCGGGTGTCCTATGCGCTGATTCTGGACATCACCCAGGGCGTGAAGGTGGGTGACCGCCTGGCCAACCCCAACTGAGGCGTTTGCGCCAATTCACCCTGGCGCCTGCGCCTCGACGCGTATGCAGCGTGAAGAACTTGCCGCCTGGTTGCGGTTGACCCTGACCGAGGGCGTCGGCAACGACAGTGCGCGCAGCTTGCTGGCCGCGTTTGG
The DNA here is from genome assembly GCA_031410295.1 of Rhodoferax sp. Taxonomy (GTDB): domain Bacteria; phylum Pseudomonadota; class Gammaproteobacteria; order Burkholderiales; family Burkholderiaceae_C; genus JANYCG01. The sequence goes on along the minus strand of JANNYX010000601.1, from coordinate 4,475 downwards.
CTTGCCGCAGGCCATATTCCGGCAAACACAAAGTGCGTTGGCGAATGTCGTCAGCCTGAACCAGGCGCGTCAACTCAAGGCGCTTCCTGATGGTCTCGAAGCGCTGCTTGAAACAACCTGGCAATGGCTGCACCCGCAACCCGCCGCCGGCGTGCCGCGAAGCATCGTGGTCCTGGGTGACGCGGCTTACCCGACCTCGCTGTTGAACATTGAAAACCCGCCACTGATGCTTTACCTGATGGGCGTGGGCGACCTTGCGGACGCGGGGGGTTTCTACACAGAGCGGCGCAGTATTGCCATCGTCGGCAGCCGCAACCCCACGGCTCAGGGTGCAGAGACAGCGGTGGCCTTTGCGCGGGAACTTCACAACGCCGGCTTGACCATCATCTCCGGTCTTGCACTGGGCATCGACAGTGCCGCGCATTCGGGCGCGCTGGGTTCGTTGGGCAAGAGGACGGGCCAGGCAGCGGCGTCGGTGCCGCCCGAGCACGTCGGGCAACTGGCGACCATCGCCGTGGTTGGCACCGGGCTGGATCGCGTTTATCCGAAACGAAACCTGGCTTTGGCACATGCGATTGCGCAGCAGGGCCTGATCGTCAGCGAATTTCCCCTGGGCACACCACCACTCGTAGCAAATTTCCCGCGGCGCAACCGCCTCATCTTGGGTCTGGCGCAGGGCACCTTGGTGGTTGAGGCGGCGTTAAAGTCAGGCTCGCTGATCACTGCCCGCCTGGCGGCAGAACAAGGCAAGGAAGTGTTTGCGATTCCCGGGTCGATCCACTCGGTGCAATCGCGCGGTTGCCACGCGTTGATCCGCCAGGGCGCCAAGTTGGTCGAAACGGTGCAGGATGTGCTCGAAGAACTGAAGTTTGACGGTGCGACGGTTGAGGTCGAACCCACCTTGGCTCCTGGCGACGAAACTGGACCGCAAGAGGAAGATTCCTTGCTTGAAGCGCTGGGTTACGATCCCGTCACGCTGGATGCCTTGCAGGCCCGGTGCGGCCTGCCGACGCCCCAATTGCAGGCGCAACTGATGACCTTGGAGCTCGACGGTGTGGTGGCGCGCCTGCCGGGTGGCTTGTTTCAGCGCGTAAGCGCAGCCTAAGCCAGTCAGCCCAACAAGCGTTCGGGATTGGCTTCGAGTTTGCGCAAGGCCTCGCGGGTGGCACGCACCGTCAAGGAGTCTTCCTCTTGGGGCAACAACAAACCGGCTTGTAAATAGGCGGCCAGACGGCCGGCTTGAATCAAATAGCTGAATCCTTCAGTGGTGGCAAACAGGTTCAAATGTTTGCGCTCACTGCGCCAGGAAAATTGCACCTGCGCCACGCGCCCGTTGTGGTCCAGCGTGAACCATGAACCCAGCTGAAGCTCGCCGGCCCAAGCCGTCATGGCATTGGTGGGTTTGGAGCCACCATCCGCCACCACCTCGATCGTGGAGGCGTCGATGCCCAGCATCAGTTCAATGCTTTCGGCATCCAGGGGCAGGTCGCCCATGCCGTCTTCCGAAACAAAATCTTCCAGATTTGCCAGCCGTTTGGCCATCGCTTCAATTTGCGCCTGCGGCACGGCCTTGGTTTTGGACAAAAAGGCGTCGGCCAGGGTGTCGCTGATGGCCTTGATATGGGCGTCCTGTTGGGTCGGCCCCAGACCCAGCAGGGACATCCCGGATCGCATCCTTTGCAATAATTTAGGCAATTCGGCGATCACGCGAGCGCGGTCCGTGCGGCTCGGTTTGGCGCCTGCGGACCAGACCAGATCAGAGGCCGATTTCTTCAGCTCGATGGTCTCGGCGTGTTGTGGGCCTTTACGCACGGCAGCTACCGCGAGCACTTCCGCCCACACCTTGAACAGGAACTCGCGGATCTCGTCGCGCACCGGCATGTCCTTGAGCATGTTGCGCATCTCAATCGTGTATTGGATCGTCAAGGTCTCTTTCTGTTCGACCTGTTGCGCAACGCTCACGACTTTTTGAGTCGGTCCTTTTTCAGTCAAGAACTTGGCGAGAAACTTCTGGAACTCCTCATGTACCAGCTGGTAGACACGTTTGCCGGTCTCGGGATATTGCTCGATCACCTGGACGATGCGCTTGACTTCACCTTCAAGCGCGTGGCCGTGGATGCCACTGGCATCAAACCCCATCACGCAGGAACCCATGCGGTCGATCAACTGGCGCGCCGGGTGGTTCAGCGTGCCGAAAAAATCGGGTTCCTCAAGGGCCACACGCAAGACCGGCATCTGCAGGCGCGCGAACCAGACCCGAATGCCCGGCGGAATGCGGTCCTCCTGCAAAATCGCCTGGAACATCAACGCGACAATTTCGATGATGGCCTTCTCGCCCCTGGTTTCGGCCTTTTTCTTGAGCTCTGTGGTCTCTTCGCGCAACCGGACGGCGGCTCTGGCGACCCCAGCCGGCGTGTATTCTTCAATGACAGTGCCGCCGTCGCCGTAGTCCCCGGCACGCCCGACCGGCGGACGCACGGCAATGGCCGCAGCCAAGCCAGGCGAAGGGCTGTGGTACGAGGAGATTTCAGCCTCAGGGCCAATCCGACCCACCAACAGCCGCTTGAGTTGCCCCATGACGCCCTGCGCCCGGCTGCGCGCCCGCGCCAGCGGCGTCGTCGACGTCATCATGCGAGTTTCTTCGTGGGCGCCGCTAAACGCCTGTTGGCCCGGGCCCGATGGCGGCGGCAGCCGCGAGGCGGGTCCGTTGCCTTGAGAATTCTGCGGCAAGCTGGAATGCCCAGCTTCGCGCTGGACTGGGGGAGGATTGGCAGCCTGATAACCCAGGCGCCCCCCAAAAGCGCCATCGGAACGCGGCTGCGCCGGGACATGCAGATTGGCCGGGCCGCTGGTGCCAAATCCTGGCCGGTTGGCGTGCGGCACCGGGGCGACAAAGTTTCCCGAGTCAATGCCAAACGTCGAGCCCTGGAGTTCTGGCTGTGACGACGGCCGGAAGGTCGATCTGGGGGACTGGCCGGGGTCGGTGTTGGCAACCCGTTTGACCCGGTCCTTAAGCTCGATTTTCGGCATCACACCGTGCTGGATCAGCAATTCATTACATTGCGTATAGGCGCTCAGCAATCGATCGCTCAACATGCGCTGAACCACGTCGTGCACCATGGGCCAGGAATCGCGCGGCATGCCAGCGACGCTCCACTGCTCAACGATCGGCAACATCACCACTTCAGGGCGCAGCACGTCGTGATCCTCAAACTCGGCGTGACCCTCAAGCACACGCATGCGGATTTTGAGATCATCGATCTGGGCACTCAATTTCTCGATTGAACCGCGGACCAGGCGCGACGCCACGATCTTGTTGTCCACCACATCGGTGCCAACCAGCTGGAAATTCTCTTCGTTGAGGTCCTGCCCCTTGGCACGCGTGGGCGGCAGCAGCGCCTGCTGCCAGGCTTTCATGGTGCCGTCAAGCCACAGACCCCTGACTTTTTGGTAGACGGTCCAGGCGTCACGGCGGCTTTGCGACTCCCGCAGACGCGAACTTTCATTCATCAACGAAGTCAGGTGGGATTGCGCCGCCGCACTGATGTCAGTCATTGCGCGCCCCGCCTCGAACACGAAACGCTTGCGTGTTTCAGCTGCCAGCTGGGCGCGGGTGGGAGGTGCTTGCGTCGCCATGGACAGATTTATATCAGACCGTTGCCCCCGCGTTAGGGTCGTTCGGGTCATCTTCCTTCTTCGCAGTGCCCTTGATCAGGTCTTCGCGCTTGATGCCCAGCCACATGGCAATGGCCGCGGCGACAAACACCGAAGAGTAAATGCCAAAAAGGATGCCGATGGTCAGGGCCAGCGCGAAATAGTGCAAAGTTGCGCCGCCAAACAACAACATCGACAGCACCATCAACTGGGTGCAGCCGTGGGTGATGATGGTGCGGCTGATGGTCGAGGTGATCGCGTTGTCAATGATTTCGACCGTCGACATTTTTCGATAACGGCGGAAATTCTCGCGGATTCGGTCAAAAATGACCACCGATTCGTTCACCGAATAACCCAACACGGCCAACACCGCTGCCAACACTGGCAAGGAAAATTCCCACTGGAAAAACGCGAAGAACCCGAGGATGATGATGACGTCGTGCAGGTTGGCGATGACTGCCGCCACGGCGAATTTCCACTCGAATCGCAAGGCCAGGTAAATCATGATGCCGGCCACGACGAAGGCCAGCGCCTTCAGGCCGTCTGTGGCGAGTTCGTCGCCAACCTGGGGGCCGACAAATTCAGTTCGGCGCAGGCTGGCACTCGGATCGGCGATTTTCAGACCCGCCAGCACCTTGTCGCTTTGTTGTGCGGCACTGGTCCCCTTGGCTGCCGGCATGCGGATCAGCACGTCACGCGCGGTGCCGAAATTCTGCACTTGAACGTCGGCAAAACCCAGGGACGCGATCTTGTCGCGGATTGCCCCCAAATTGGCAGGTTGTGAATAACTGACCTCCATCAGCGTCCCACCCGTGAACTCG
>JANNYX010000600.1:0-9335 GCA_031410295.1 Rhodoferax sp. | reverse complement strand
CCGCGACCCCGGCCTTTTGACCGCGCTCTTCGGCATGGGCGTGGGCCAGTTTCCCCAAACAAAATACTGGCGCAGCACGCTGCACCCCAAAATTGCCACCTACCGACTGTTGACGGAGCAGCCGGGCGGCAAAACCAATACCTTCTTGCGCCTGGACGCGGGCGAACCGATTGGCGTTGAACAGTTTGTGGCGATGGCGCCAGGGCAGAACTATGTGCTCAAATTTGACGTGAGACCCAGCCATGCCAACACCCAAGTGGTGGTGCCAATTTGCGAAAAGTGGTTGTTGACCTCAGCCAGGTGTCTCACGCCCAGCATCGACCTGGGCGCACAAAAAGGGGTTTGGCGCAGCGTCGAATTAACGGTGGACAGCCAGGCATTGGCGCCAGCGCATGGCCCGGTCGCGCGTCCCATCAAACTCTCGCTGGGCCATTCAATGGCCCAATCTACCCTGGACATTGACAACCTGCGCTTGTTGTCGCCCAACCAGGTCGATTTGCTTAGCAATGGGGATTTTTCAAACGGGCTGGACCATTGGTATTTTTCCATCGCCGGCACACTGCATGCCCATTGGCGCACCCACAGCCTGCCGGTGGGGGTGTTGTTTGACCAAGGCTGGTTGGGGCTGGTGGCTTGGGTCCTGGTGCTGGCCGTGGCCATGGGCAGAGCGGGCAAGAACGCCTGGGCCGGTGACACCTTCGCCGCCGCAGCGCTGGCGGCCTTGGCGGGTTACCTGGTCGGCGCGTTGTTTGACACACAGGTCGATGCGCCACGGTTTCTGCTCCTGCTTCTGTTGTTGACCTGCATGGCGTGCACGCGGCCAACGGACCTGCCTACGACAAAGCGGGCTAAATTCCTGGCCTGACCACAGTTGCCCATAAGGCGGCAGCCTGTTTCATGCCGTTTTGGATTAGATGGCAGCCGCGACGTCGGTAAGCCTCCCCCCGGCAGGTGTTTCGTGGTGAGCAGGTAAAGTAGCATTGCAAACAGTTTACTTTTACCTGAGGACAAACTTGGTCTCCATCAACAACTCAATCAAGGTCAGCAACGCTGGCAATTTCGTCTTGTTTGGCGGCATCAACGTGCTGGAGTCGCGCGATCTTGCGTTGCGCTCCTGCGCCGAATACGTGCGCGTCACCCAGAAGCTGGGCATTCCCTATGTTTTCAAGGCCAGCTTAGACAAGGCCAACCGCTCCTCCATCCACTCCTACCGGGGCCCCGGCCTGGAGGAAGGCCTGAAAATATTCGAGGCCGTGAAGGAGGAGTTTGGCGTACCCTTGATCACCGACGTGCACGAGCCCTGGCAAGCGCAGCCCGTGGCTGAGGTGGTCGACGTGCTGCAGCTGCCCTCATTTCTGGCGCGCCAGACCGACTTGGTGGTGGCGCTGGCCAAAACCGGGCGGGTTATCAACATCAAAAAACCACAGTTTCTAAGTCCGTCGCAAATGCTCAACATTGTTGACAAGTTCAAGGAGGCGGGGAACGACAAGCTCATTCTTTGCGACCGCGGCACCTGTTTTGGTTACGACAACCTGGTGGTCGACATGCTCGGCTTTGGCGTCATGAAAAAGACATGCAACGACATACCCATCATTTTTGACGTGACGCATGCATTGCAGCAACGCGACCCGGGGGGTGCCGCGTCGGGCGGCAGGCGCCAGCAGGTTGCAGAGCTGGCGCGCGCGGGCTTGGCGGTTGGCCTGGCCGGCATCTTTCTGGAGGCCCACCCCGACCCTGATTCGGCCAAATGCGACGGTCCAAGTGCCTTGCCGCTCGATCAGCTGGAGCCGTTTCTCACCCAGCTCAAGGCGCTGGATGACTTGGTGAAGTCGTTGACGCCGCTTCACATTGCCTGATCAGTGATTGACAAATCACCGAACGCTTTCAAAGCGTCGCGGCACAGGGCGTTGGTGCTTACGCCTGTTCCCACACATCCGACAACACATGGCAACCGGGCGCGTGTGGTCGCGATGGTCGAATTTCTGGAGGCGTCGGGATTTGAGGTCCATGTTGCGGTTCTGCTAAGGGAGGATTGGGATCAATCGGCCATGTTGGAGGCTTATGGCGCGCGGCTGCACCTAATCCCGTATGTCAGACCCTTGCGGCGTGAGTCAACACTGCAGGCGTGGGTGCGCAGGGGGAGGCAACTATTTGACCCGTCGACGCGCCACGCGTACGGAGGCGACGACTGGTATGACGACGCGACGGATAGGGTCGTCGAACGGCTGGACCGGGAAATCGGTTTCGATCTGGCGGTGGTGGAATACGGGTTCATGTCGCGTGCGCTCCATAAGCTGGCTTCGCCAAAACTCAAGGTCATTGACACGCATGACATTTTCGCCAACCGGCACCTCATGTTTCTCCAATCTGGCATGACGCCCAGTTTTTATTCCACGACACCGGACGAAGAGAAACTGTGCCTGTCACGCGCTGATCTGGTTTTGGGCATTCAGGCGCAGGAAACAGAGCGACTGCGGGCGTATGGCTTGAATGCGATCACTTTTGGCCATACGGCAAAAATTGACCCGGTTTTTGAATCAACGGAAAGTGAATTTGATCTATTGATGGTGGGGTCGGCCAACGCCATGAATGTTCAGGGGCTGCTCTGGTTTGGGCAGGAAGTCATGCCCCACCTGGCATTGGCTGCCACCCAATTGCGGATTGCCATCGCGGGGGAGCTTTGCCATGCGACCCCCGATTTTCATAATCTGAAAAAACTTGCCGTCGTGCCGGATCTGAAAGATGTTTATGCGCGCACGCGCGTCGTGATCAATCCGGTACGAAATGGCACCGGACTCAATATCAAGTCTATCGAGGCAATGGGCTTCGGAATACCTTTGTTGTCGACGAAAAGCGGGGCCCGTGGTCTGGAAGAGGCGTGGGGCGCCGGAATTGAGATTGCGGACACAGCCGAGGCGTTTGCGCACGCCGCACTCTCGCTGCTCGACGACGAAGAGGGCTTGCGCAACCGGTCTCGTGGCGCGCTGGCATTCGCAAAAAGATGGAACAAGCGTCATGCTGAAGCTTTTACGTCGCGTCTAATTGCCGCGTTCCCTGGCGTTCAATCCTCGGTTATGCGCAACGAGCCGGAACATCTGGCAGTGACCGGCAATGTACGGGCGCCTGAGTTTGGTGTTGCATTGAAATGAGGATATTGGTCGTCACTGACAACCGATTCTGGCGCAACGAACTCGGGTCCCAGCGCCGGATTTCTTCACTCTGCGATTATTTTGTGGAGCGCGGCCACTCGATCGAGGTCTTGTTTACCGGATACCTCTATCCGCCAGACCGCGACCTGTTCAAGCTTAGTCCACTGGGGTACCCACTGACTAACTGTGGCTTCCGCGAATCATCGAAAGATTCAGACGGGGCAATCGCGGGGTTTTTGAATTTCCTTCGACTGGCGCGAAATTTTTTGCGCCAATTTGGAATTAAATCCGACCGGCGCTTGAAGCTCCGGCACCCAAACGACCGGCAGGTATTTAGGAGCTTTCTGCTTCAAATGCGGGAGCCAAAACTCACCGACTTCGAGCAGAAAGACACCACAGTCAGGTTCCAGGAAGTCTGTGAGCGCTTTGTACCCGAGGTGGTGCTGGTCGAATATGTGCGGCTTGCCTGGATCCTGGAACGGTGCGCTGGCGCATTGCCTCGGGGTTGCCTTAAATTGATAGACACCCACGACGTTCAACACGAGCGGCAGAGCCGGTTTCACCGCCAGGGGGAACTTCACGAGATCGACATTTCACCGGCAGAAGAGGCCCGGGCCCTTCAGCTTGGCGACGTTGTCCTCGCGATTCAAAGCACCGATGCAGAGAAGTTGCGCAGGTTGGTGCCAGGCAAGGAAGTCATCGTCGTCGGGTACCCAAGTCCACTGTATGTCCATGTTCCGCGCTCCGTCGCAAGCGTGCGGATCGGGTTCTTTGGGTCGTCCATGATACCCAACCGCCATGCGGCTGAAAAATTAATTCACCGCCATTTCCCGCCTTTGCGGGCGCACTATGGCACTGGCGTCGAACTGCATATCTTTGGCGGTGTTTGTGCGGAATTAAACCAGGCACGGGCCGGGGCTGGCGTCACCTTCCAGGGCTTCACGGACGATTTGTTCGCCGCTTACGATGGGCTGGATATTATTGCCAATCCGGTAGACTTTGGCGGCGGCTTGAAAATCAAGACAGTTGAAGCGTTATGCCATGGGCGGCCACTGGTGACCACCGCAATCGGTGCTGAAGGGCTGGAACACGGCGCCGGCTCGGCGTTCTGGCTTGCACTTGACGAGGAAGATTTCACCCGTAAGCTACTTGAATTGATTGGAGACCCAGATTTGCGCAGCAGTTTGGGCAAAGATGCAATGAAATTTGCCACTGACTATCTCGGCAAGGATACTGCCTTCAATGCGCTTGGCCAAGTGTTGGCGCAGGCATCGCAACGAGCCGGCATGCATTTGGCATCGGCGCAGATTCCCAATACACTGCGAGCCCGTTGGGTCGTACCGGTAGTTAACCCGCGTCGCGCAGGATTGCGTTATCGCTGCCTGTATCCACTTCAAGAACTTGTTGGTCAAGGGCGAGCGGTTGGAATCTGGCAAGACGGTGAAGCGATTGACTCGTCTTTGACGCTCGTGTTCGACGCCTGGACCGTTTTCCCGACAATCAGTTCCTCATCTGTTGCCGAGGGGGTCGTCGCGCTTGCCGAGGCGGCAAAGCGCAAAGGTGCCCGCATCGTAGTGGACAACTGCGACAACCAGTTCTCAAATGCTGCTGAGTCTCCTGAGTGGAAACACGGCCTTGACCTGTTGCGGCGATTGGGTCAAACTGCCGACGTTTTTGTAACCAGCTCGCAAGCCTTGTCAGACGCCATGCAGGTGCACGTCGAAACCTCGGCCCAGTTCATGGTCGTGGACGATCCGATAGAGGAAAACATCATTTACCCGGGCGACAGGTTTCTCAACTCGCTGCTGAGCCCCCGCCGCAAGCTCGCCTGGATGCGCCTGCTTCTACTCCGCGTCAAATTAGCTGCGGATCAAATCGCGGGTCGCACTCCTCTCGTCTGGTTCGGCAGCCACGGCAACCAGTTTTCACCGGGAGGCATGGCTGACATTCTGCCCCTGCGCCCGGTTCTGGAGCGGGTAGACGAGTCGCACCCAATCTCTTTGACAATTATCAGCAACCAACGCAAGAAATTCGACGACTATTTTCAGCGCTGGCAAGTCCCAACACGTTATCTGGAGTGGGATCGGGTCACATTTTTGAGCGCATTGAAGATGCACGAAATCTCGATCATCCCCTCAGTGGATAACGCTTTCACCCGGTGCAAAAGCAGCAATCGACTTACGCTGTCGATCCACCACGGGTTGTCGGTAGTGGCTGACCCTATTCCCAGCTATCAAGCGTATGCCGAAGTCGCCAAAATTGGCGACTGGGAAAACAGCCTGCGCTCTTTGCTGATGGACGTACGGGGGCGCAAGATGGATCTTGCTCGTTGTCAGAAATTTGTTCGTCAAAGGAACGGTGTGTCCCAAATTGCCGCGCAGTGGGATAGCCTGATGTTTCCGTCGTTGGCGATGACACCTTCAGTATCAGCGGAATTTTCCAAGGTTGGCCACGAAAAATAGACTCAGTTGGCTTTTGCCGCTTGAATTCCTAGTACCGTTAGGCATCGATTATCGAATGTCCTCAAATTCGCCCCGGAGTTTGGCGACGCAGGCGAATTGCTGGTAGCGAGTATCGTCAAGGCGTCCTCCAGTAAGCTTATTGAGCAGAGCGAACTTCCACGGAAAAGTCAGGCCGTTGATACCTTGAATCGTCTGAAGCCTGTAGCCAGACGATGCAAAAAGTGAGTCAATACTTTTTTTTGTGAAAAAGCGGAGATGGGTTCTATCCATTACCCCGTCAACTTGGTAGCGCCAGTCACCACCGACCACGAATTCTTTGAGTGCCGGCATGTATCTTATGTTAGGTATGGAGGCGACAACGACGCCGCCAGGAGAGAGCAGGTGACCAACTCTTGTCAAGGCATTCCAAGGATCGACAAGATGCTCCAGGACGTCGTTAAATACAATGCAGTCGAACTTTTCACCCTTTAACTCAGACAGGCCAGCATCGACATCCAGCGCAAGGACCCGATCAAGTACGGCAGATGCGGTTTCAGCAGCGCTAGGCTGGGGTTCTATGCCCGTAACATGGATACCTCGTTGTACCTTCAAGCTGGACGCGAAGGCACCGGTTCCACAGCCAACCTCAAGCAAAGTTCGGACCCCATTTGGCACGAAGGGGGCCATCTCCTCGCGATGCAGGCTGAAATAGTGCTTCACTTTGCCAAGGTACTGATTGGATACCATACTCATCTCGCTTTTCTATATTTAAACAAGGAAATCAAGAGCCTTTCACTGCTCTCTTCGTGGCCTCTAGGTAGGTCCGACCATTGCGAGCATCAGGTTCGAGGTGATTCCCCTCAGCCCATTCATTCCACGCATTGATAAAAACCACCTGGTGTTCGAGTGTGTTGTGGCTTTTCGTCCAGTTTATGGTTTTGCTTAGCCATTCCTCGTAAAGCTCCGGTGTGCTATTCAAAACAACGGTCGCGTTATTGGGTCTGCGGGGAGTACTGTCGAATCCAGGGCTGACGCACCGGATGAATGGATAACTCGGCGTGGGCTTGCTCATGGCCGCATCCGACATCAGTTTGTAGTCGCAAATTTTGTGGTTCTTGTATGCTTTGGAGATCAACCCAAGCGCCATTGCTACCCTGGCTTTTGGCGTTGAGTATAGGGAGCCACCGAGATTTCTCCAGTCTGGCGTGAACTCGATGGACAGGTCCAAACCGAGCGTCTTCGGGTCTTGAGCGGTTCCAGAACCACCGGCCTCGAACTGGGCCAGGCAAAGCTCGCCTAAACCGCGTTGCGCAGCTATACGGCGCCATAAATTGAAGGTTCTGATTGGGTCTGGAAGATTGCCAGCCTTGTACACGATGAACAATGGTTTGCCGCCAATCCGGATATAACGTGGATCGCTGAGGTATGGCAATAGGGCATTGATGTGTGCCTCGTCATCTTCTGGCCCGTATTTCTGCTCCATGAGCACCTCTCGATCCCGCCCGTCCCAAGCTCGCGTCCAGTTCTCGTTCGCCCAGCACAGGCAGAATGGAAAATCAGGCTCACCACTCTTTTGAATTTCGTCAACAGGTCGATTTAACAGGCGGTGACCGTTGAACCAATAGTGGTAGTAGCAAAATCCATCGATGCCGAACTCACGTGCAAGGTCGGCTTGTTGCTGACGCACTTCAGGAATTCTGAGGTCGTAGAACCCCAATTCGCCAGGTAAATGGGGTTGGTAGTGGCCTTTGAAAAGTGGACTGGCCTTAACAACGTTCGTCCATTCCGTAAAACCCCTTCCCCACCATCGATCATTCTCTGGAATCGGGTGGAATTGCGGTAGAACAACCGAAATGACAATTGGGCGCGTCTGATTCATCGGATGCCTTTTTACGGATTAAGCGGTCAAATCTGAAACAGATTAAGAAATATGCGTGTGGCGTTTGGAAGCACCAAGGTCAACTGCGCCCAGACCCCTGCGCGTTTCGACTCTCATCCTCAATTAATCGCGGACACTGCGTTTGCGCAGGCGAGTCAAGGCTTCAATCAGATTGGGCTTTAACGGGTTAGTAGTCATAAAAACGGCAATCATCCATCCAGCCAAAGCGGTAACGCCCGCGCCTGCAAGTGTCAGCAGTGGCGGAGAATTTGGGGCTATTGCCATGATCAGCGTCGGCCCGACGATGCTGAGCGCGGCCGTCAAAAGGCCGCACTTGGCTATCGGCCATAGTGCGGTCCAGTTAGAACTGATCAACCTATTTAGTGCGTGTACTTTTAGGACGACTGCGAATACGCTCGCGAAGCAATAACCCCAGGCCACAGCTTGCAATCCGTAACCGGCACAAACGATCACCGCAGCAAACTTGATAAACAACCCCAGGATATCCAGATTTAATTGTTGACGAATGCCCCCAGCAGCCGTCATAACCTGGTTTGTGAGAAACGCTGGCCCACGAAGGATGGCGGCAACGCACAGAATTTGCAACACCGCTATAGATTGCACCCACTGCGATCCAAAAAGCAGAAGAATTGCAGGAGCGGCGACGATAGCTAGCACTGCATAAACTGGAGAGGTAATCATGGCTATGATCGTGCTTGCCTCAATGAACGCTGGGGCTGGCGGGACGCCATCGCGACCCTGCTGGGAGAAATATGGCAAACCTACCGTGGTCACGACGCGGGCGATGATTCCGTTGAGAAGTTCGGAAAGCCCGTTGGCTCGGTTGAATAGCGCTACAGATTCCATGTTGAGCATTTTCCCCAGTACAAGGTCACTGGCCGTTTGATTGGCATAATTTACAAGTGAGGTACCGAACGAAAATGCGCTGAAGCCCATAACGCGGCGCCACTCCGTTAACGACGGCATCCAAGGCAGCGACGAAGGGCGGAAGAAAAAGGAACAAATCACAGTAGCCGTCGTCCCCATCAATGCCGCCCATGCAAGGCTCATGTAGCTAAAGCCAAGCCAGGCCAAAAGCACGGCAGCCCCGCTTTGGACCACTATGGAAACGAAGTCGATGACAGCCATATCTTTGAAATGCATATTGCGGAGCAAAAAGGCCATCGTTGTGGATCCGAACGGAACAAGCAAGAAACTCAGGCCAATAACATAAAGTGACCGGGTTACGCCTGCCTCATGGTAGAAGTCTCCGACGAATCTGGCCGAGCCGGCAACCAAGGCGCCGGCGAAGAGAGCGATCAAGATGCTGATACCAAATGCTGTCCGCAATCGGTCTTCGGTAAGTTCTCGTTCCTGTACGATGTAGGCACTCAACCCCAACTCCCGTATGGTGCGAAGCAGACCAGCAAATACAAAAGCGACTGAGAAAATGCCGATCTCGGCGGGGGTAAGCAATCGCGCAATAAACACCGAAGAAATGAAACTGATTGCCATGCTCGCGTTTGACGACACAAGCGCAATCAGAACGCCTTTTCTGACCTTGCTCAATTTCTATCTGCCTCGGCCGCATTGATTTTGGTCAACAACGGCGCCAATTGCATCAGATGCCGGGCTACGGCACCCCGCAAGTCTGCGAGCTTGCTGGCGATAGCGACGATTCGCGCCTGGTACTGCGCGGGTTGTTGGAGCAGTTGCAGCCAGTGGGTCAACAACTGAGCAGCGTCTTGGGCTTCAAGGAGCGCGTTGCTGTCCATCAAGGTTTTGTAGACCGGGTACGAGGGATAGGTTGTATCCCAGCCCGTTGATACGGTGACCGGCTTTCCAAAGCCCAAGGGCTCAAGGACG
>JANNYX010000599.1:0-19020 GCA_031410295.1 Rhodoferax sp. | reverse complement strand
GTGCTGGCCGAGTTCCGCGCCGAAATCGCCAAACAGGAAAAATGACCCTTGCAACAAAAGTCCTGCACTGAGACAACCCGCCGCCCGCCTTGAAAAGATCGCTTGAATTTTTGAGCGGCCTGCTCTGCGGGAGCGCGCTGTTTGCCATCATGGCGTTGACATTTTTTGACGTGATTGGTCGAAAAGTTGTCAGCCAGTCGATTCCGGGTTCGCTGGAACTCACCGAGTTGTTGATGGTGGTGGTGATTTTTGCTGGCCTTCCCCTGGTGTCGCAACGGGGTGAACATGTCACTTTTGATTCATTCGATTCCGCTTTGTCGCCGGCGTTGCTGAAGCTCCAAAAGGCGTTGGTTCATGGCCTGTGCGCACTGGCCATGCTGGCTTTGGCGATGCTGATGTGGCGCACCGGCGGGCAGTTTGTGGAGTCGGGCGAAACCACGGCGCAACTCAAGCTACTCAAAGCGCCTTTCATCTATGGCATGGCAGTGTTTTGCGGCATCACGGGGCTGGTGCACCTGGGCCTGATCTTGCGCCCAAGTGCCGATTTGGCTGAGGGGGAAGGCGTTGCACTGTGATTGAATCGCTGCTGGCCTTTGGCGCCATTTTTCTGCTGGCCCTCTTTCGGGTGCCGCTGGCATTTGCGATGGGCGCCGTCGGCCTGGTAGGCATCGGGCTTACGCGTGGATGGCAGCCGGCGCTGGGCAGCATGTCGCAGGTCGTGTACGAAACCGGATTCGCCTACACACTGTCGGTCATCCCTCTCTTCATCCTGATGGGCAATTTTGTCGCCCGCGCGGGCCTGGCACATGAGCTGTTTCAGGCCGCCTACGCCTTCATCGGTCACTTGCGCGGCGGCCTGGCGCATGCCACGGTGGCGGCCTGCGCCGGTTTTGGCGCCATCTGCGGTTCGTCCATCGCCACTGCGGCAACGATGAGCAAAGTGGCCTACCCGTCGATGAAAAAACTCGGCTACAGCGACTCCCTATCCACTGGCGTCATGGCCGCCGGCGGCACGCTCGGGATCATGATTCCGCCCTCCACCATCATGGTGATCTACGGCATCATCACCGAAACTAATATCGGCAAACTCTTTGCCGCCGGCGTGATACCCGGTTTGCTGAGCGCGGCGATGCTGATGGGCGTGATCTGGCTGATGACCCTGCATGACCCCGAGCATGCTCCCGCTGGTGAGCGTACCTCCTGGCCCGAGCGCTGGCGCGCCCTGCGCGGTATCTGGGGCGTGGCGCTACTGGTGGTGGTGGTGTTGGGCGGCATTTATGGCGGCTTTTTCACGGCCACTGAAGGCGCGGGTTTTGGCGCGGCGGGCGCCTTCTTGTTTGCACTGTCACGCGGCCGCCTGACTTGGTCCATTCTCTTTCAGGTGCTGGTGGAATCAGCGCGCACTACCGCGATGCTGTTCACGCTGCTGATCGCCGCCACCGTGTTCGCCAATTTTGTCAACTTCACCAGCATGCCCGGTGACCTGAAGGAATGGATCACGCACCTGGGCCTCTCGCCCATCATGATCGTCACTGCAATGATGTTCATCTACGTCGTGCTGGGCACCGTGATGGAAGAGCTGACCATGGTGCTATTGACCATCCCCCTCTTCTTCCCCATCGTTACCGCGCTCGGGTTCGACCCGGTCTGGTTTGGTGTGTTGATCGTGATGATCGTGCAGATCGGCCTGATCTCGCCGCCGGTGGGCATGAACCTGTTCGTGCTGAACTCGCTGCTGCCGGGCGTCGGTTTGGGCAACATCTTCCGGGGCTGCTGGCCGTTTGTCGCGGCGATGGTGGTGATGCTCGGGTTTTTGATAGCGTTTCCGGGCTTGAGCCTTTGGCTGCCGTCGCTGATGAAGTGAACCGATGAGTTTTTCCGACGGGCCGCTGCCGAGGAAAAATGCGGCCCCAATCCCGGCAAAGCTCAGGCTGCTGCGCTGGGGCGCGGAGCTACACGCAGTGAGCGACCGTGGGGGCTATATATCCGCCAGCACCCTCACATGAGCCTCCACGCTGCGCCCGAGCGCTGAAAGGTTGTAACCCCCTTCCAGACAAGACACGATGCGCCCCTTGCCATAGAGGGTGGCGACAGTTTTAATTTGCCGCGTGATCCAGGCGTAATCTGCCTCCACCAACCCCATCTGGCCCAGGTCATCGTCACGGTGTGCATCAAATCCGGCGCTGATGAAAATCATCTCAGGGCGGTGTTGATGCAGGCGCGGCAGCCAGTGTTTTTCAACCAGCTCACGCACCGCCGGGCCTTTGGTGTACGCCGGCACCGGCAGGTTGACCAGATTGGCCGCGTCCGAGGTCGAACCGCCATACGGGTAAAACGGATGCTGGAAAAAACTCACCATCAAAATGCGCTCGTCGCCAGCGACGATGTCTTCCGTGCCGTTGCCATGGTGCACGTCGAAATCGACAATCGCCACACGTTCAAGGCCGTGCTGCTCGAGCGCGTATTTGGCGGCGATGGCAACGTTATTGAAAACACAAAAACCCATCGCCTTGTCCCTACAGGCGTGATGTCCAGGTGGTCGGGTAGCGCAAAAGGCATTCTCCAGATCACCGGCGATCACTGCGTCCGTGGCCGCCAGCGCGGCACCTGCGCCACGCATTACGGCGTTCCAGCTGCCACCGCTCAGGGCGGTGTCAGGGTCGATCTGCGCCAGGCTTGGACCGCCCGAGGCAATCGATTGCTGCAAGCGGCGATTGAGTTCGTTCAGCGAGTGCACGTGGTTTTGGCTGTGGGCCAGCTCAATCGGCGCCAGGTCGGCCAGTGGCGCTTCGCGGCGTTCCAGCGCGTCCAGCACGCCTGTGGCGAGCAAGCGGTCTTCAATGGCGTCAAGGCGCCCAGGGCATTCGGGGTGGCCGCGGCCCATGTCGTGTTTGCGGCAGTCAGGATGGGAAAAAAATCCGGTCTTGTTCACGGTGTGCCCTGGTCGTCAAATTTTTAAGGTAATGTCTGCTGCATGAATTCGCAACAAAAACTCAAAAGACTGATGGATCAGCTTAACACGGTGATTGTTGGCAAACCCGCGCAGATTCAGGATTGTGTTGCCTGCCTGCTGGCCGGTGGCCACCTGCTGATTGAAGACGTGCCGGGTGTCGGAAAAACCACCTTGGCGCATGCGCTGGCGACCTCTTTTGGGTTGCAATTCTCGCGGGTGCAATTTACCTCGGATTTGATGCCAAGTGACTTGTCGGGCGTGTCGATCTACGAGCGCGGCAAGGAAGCGTTTGTATTCCATCCCGGCCCGATCTTCGCGCAGATCCTGCTGGCCGACGAAATCAACCGCGCCAGCCCGAAAACCCAAAGCGCGCTGCTCGAAGCGATGGAAGAAAAGCAGGTCAGCGTGGAGGGTGAAACGCGCGCGCTGCCCTCTCCATTTTTTGTCATCGCCACGCAAAACCCGCATGACCAACTCGGCACCTACGCTTTGCCGGAATCACAGCTTGACCGTTTCCTGATGCGTATTTCGCTGGGTTACCCAGACCGCGCCTCCGAGCGCGAACTGCTCGCGGGCAACGACCGTCGCGCGATGATTGACGCCATGCGGCCCTTGCTCACGCGGGAAGAAATGCTGGCGCTGCAGCAACAGGTGTTGGCGATTCACGCGGCCGACCCCCTCTTGAACTACGTGCAGGATTTGATCGCTGCCAGCCGCAATGGCAAATGGTTCGTGCAGGGTCTCTCGCCGCGTGCCGGGATTGCCGTGTTGCGCGCCGCCAAGGCGCAAGCGTTGCTGCAGGGGCGCGATTACGTCGCGCCGGACGATGTTCAAACCATCCTGCCACAAACCATTGCGCACCGCCTGATTCCGGCAGGCGACGCCGGGCGAGGGGCGGTCGAACAGGTGCGGGCCATGGTGGATGCGGTGCCATTGCCGTGACCACCGCTGCCGTTCGCCCTGAGCTTGTCGAAGGGCAAGCTGCGCTACCGCCTTCGGCAGGCTCAGCCATAACGGGCTGGATGAGTGCCGTCCTGCACCCCGTGCGCTTTGTCAGCGGCAGGTTCCAACGATGGTGGCAGTCGCGGCTTCCCCTCAGGGACAGTTTTACGCTCACGCAGCGCACTGTTTACATCCTGCCGACGCGACCGGGCTTCACACTGGCTGCGACGCTTTTGGTGCTCTTGATTGCGTCAATCAATTACCAACTCAACCTGGGTTACCTGTTGACCTTTCTGCTAGCGGGCAGCGCCATGGTCGGCATGCATGTCAGCCACGCGACCCTGCGCGGCCTGACCCTGAACCTGATCGCGCCCGAAGCCCAGTTTGCCGGCGCCAGCGCCGTGATTGGCGTTAACCTCGCGAACGATCGAAACACCATCCGCCATGGCATTGGCATGAGTGTCCTGGGCGCTGGACATTGGGTCTGGGCCGATGTCCCGCCACTGGGCGTTGCAACCCTGCACATCGCTTTCAGGCCAGCTCGCCGCGGCCTGCACCTGGTACCGGCACTGACGGCCGAGACCCGGTTTCCGCTGGGCACGTTTCGTGTCTGGACAGTCTGGCGCCCAGCCTCCAAGGTGCTGGTTTACCCCGCGCCCGAACCCTCTGCGCCGCCCTTGCCGCCGGGGGAACCGAAGTCCGGCGGCGCCGCCAGTGCCCTGCACCAACACAGCGGTGAATACGACGGCGTGCGTGCCTACCGACGGGGCGATCCGATGAAACTGGTGGTGTGGAAGAAGGTCGCCAAAGCCGGTGAGTTGGTCAGCCGCGACGCCGAGCAGGTGCAGCGGTACGAGCTCTGGCTGGATTTTGCACAATGCGGCGCAGCCAACACCGAGCACAGGTTGTCGCGTCTGTGCGCCTGGGTGCTGGCTGCTGAAAAACAGGGCCTGGACTATGGCCTGCGCCTGCCCGGTGTCGAAGTCAAGGCCGGGCATGGAGAGGGGCACAAACGACAGTGCCTGGAGGCCTTGGCATTGTGTTGAAGCGCCTTTACAACCTGCCGCGCGACAGCCGCGATACGCTCTTCCTGCTGGCGGTCATCAGCTGGGTCATGCTACCGCAAATCACCCGCTTGCCCTTGTGGTGCAGTCTGCTGGCGGGTGGCGTGTTGATCTGGCGCGGCAGCCTGGCGCTGCAATCCAAACCGTTGCCGTCCAAATGGTGGCTGTTGGTCCTGCTGGTACTGACGGTTGCTGCAACCTTCAACACACATCGGACGCTGTTGGGCCGCGACGCCGGCGTCACCATGATTGTTGTTCTGCTGGCGCTCAAAACGCTGGAATTGCGCGCCAGGCGGGATGCGTTTGTGATCTTCTTCCTGAGCTTTTTCACCATGCTCACCAACTTCTTTTTTTCGCAGTCGCTGCTGACCGCCGCCGCCATGTTGATCGCGCTTCTGGGCCTGCTCACGGCCCTTGTCAACGCCCACATGCCGGTGGGGAAACCGCCGCTGTGGCTAGCGGCTAAAACGGCAGGATCGATGGCCCTGCTGGGTGCGCCGGTGATGGCCGTATTGTTTGTGCTGTTCCCGCGCATGGCGCCGTTGTGGGGTGTGCCTGGCGATGCCATGAGCGGCCGCAGTGGTTTGTCGGCGAACATGCAGGTTGGGCAGATCGCCAGCCTGGCCCTTGACGACAGCATCGCCCTGCGCGTGCGCTTTACGGGCGCAACGCCGGCGCAGTCCGAGTTGTATTTCCGTGGGCCGGTGTTGTCCAGCTTCAATGGCCGCGATTGGCAGCCGTTGCGCGCTAATTTGCCGGGACGTTTGCAGATGCCAACCAACCTGCGCACCAGTGGCGAAGCCACACCTTATGAGGTAACCCTGGAGCCGAATAACCGGCCCTGGGTCTTGCTGCTGGATGTGGCCGCCGCCAAGCCCGAACTCGCTGGCGCCGCTTTGGCCGCACCCTCGAGTGGACTTGTCGGCGCTCCCGTGTCGGCCCTGTCGGGCGTCCAGATCGCCATGACCTCTGAGCTGCAGTGGATTGCAGACCGCCCGTTCACCGACCTTGCGCGGTACAGCGCCGTCAGCCACACCCGTTTTCGCTATGGTCCGACACAGATGCAAATCGGTCTGCAGGAATACCTGTTGTTGCCCGATGGCTCCAACCCGCGCACTGTGGCGTTAGCGGCCCAGATGCGCTCAGCACCGCAATTGCGCGCTGCAAACACGCCCGAACTGGTCAATGCGGTGTTGCATCGCCTGCGCAGCGGCGCTTACAGCTACACGCTGGAGCCTGGGGTGTTTGGCGTCCACACAGCTGATGAATTCTGGTTTGACCGGAAAGAGGGTTTTTGCGAACACATCGCTTCGAGCTTCGTGATTTTGATGCGGGCGCTGGACGTGCCGGCGCGGGTGGTCACGGGTTACCAGGGCGGCGAACGCAACAGTGTTGATGGTTTCTGGGTCATCCGCCAAAGTGACGCGCACGCCTGGGCCGAAGTCTGGATCGCCGGCCAGGGCTGGGTGCGGGTCGACCCAACCACCGCTGTGGCGCCCGGGCGTACCGGCAGCTTCGCGCGGCTGCAGGCGCCGCAAGGAGCCATTGCCAGCGTCCTGAGCGGCGTGTTTGGTGCGGTCAACCCGAGTTTGCTGGCCAATCTGCGTGCCACCTGGGATGCCGTGAACAACGGCTGGAACCAATGGGTGTTGAACTACACCCAGACCAAACAATTGAACCTGCTCAAGGACATCGGTTTTGATTCACCGAGCTGGGAAGACCTGTTCTATGTGTTGCTGGGCCTGCTGGTCTTTGTCAGCCTGTGCGGCGCAATGTGGACGCTTTGGGAAAAAAGCCGGCACGACCCCTGGTTGCGATTGTTGCGCCGGGCGCGCAAGCGGCTGATCAAAGCGGGTGTGGTGCTTGCACCCAACAGCCCGCCGCGCAGCATGGCAACCCGGCTTGGCGCCGGCCAGAAAGAAATCGGCGAATGGCTGTTGCGCATGGAGGCAATGCGCTACAGCCGCACCCAAGGCAACCATTTGTTGAAGCTTGCCGGTTTGCAGCGAGAATTCAGCCACCTGCCCTGGCCGAAACCTGTTAAATGAGATTTACCTGCCCCAAACTGATCGGTTCCAAGAGGTGGCCGATTGCTATATTTATTATAGCGAACTATTTATATTCTTTGACGGCCTATGCTCAGAATTCTTTAGAGAAAAAAGAATTGATGGCCAAAACGCCGCAAAAAGCGCTGCTCACGACAACGCAAAACACAGTGCACAAAACAATGCACAAAGCGCCGGGCAAAGCGGTGAGTCAAAACGCGACCGGCCCCGCCTACTCCACGCGTGCCGACGCGATGTCCTGGGCCGATGACATGGCCGAACGCCGCAACCTGGACCGCGACTGGGTGCGCCGGGCCATTGGCGAGGCGCACCACCTGACCATCGTCGCCAAATTCATCACGCCGCCCCCCGCGGGTACGGTGAAAAACTGGCGTGTCTACCGCAGCCGGTTCATTGACCCGGTGCGCATCCAAGCCGGTGTGAGGTTTTGGCAAGGCAACCGAGAAGCGCTTGAACGCGCTGAAAAAGAATACGGCGTGCCCGCTGAAATCATCGTCGGCATCATTGGTGTCGAGACGATTTATGGCCAGCAGGTCGGCAACTTCCGGGTGATCGACGCACTGGCCACCTTGACCTTCGATTTCCCAGGCGCCCACCCGCGCGCCCAAGAGCGCCGCGAGTTTTTTCAGGGTGAGCTGGAGCAGTTCCTGAGCCTTACCAGCCGTACTGGCGAAGACCCGATGGCGGTGCGCGGCAGTTTCGCCGGGGCCATGGGCCTGCCGCAGTTCATGCCTTCGTCGTATGTGAAATACGCCATCGATTTTGATGGTGACGGCAAGATCGACCTCTTCAACAGCGCCGCCGATGTGATCGGTTCCGTGGCGAGTTATCTCAAGGCCTTCAACTGGCAGCCGGGCATGCCGACTCATTACCCGGTCGCCTTTGACCGGTCCAGACTCGACCTGGACGCCCTGATGGCGCCGGACATCTTGCCCACGTTCAGCGTCGCGAGTTTTACCGCCAAGGGCGTCGTACTTGAGGGCGATGCGCTGAACCATACCGGACCGCTGGCGCTGGTTGAGTTGCAAAACGCCGGGGCCGAATCGGTCTATGTCGCCGGCACAGAAAACTTTTATGCCATCACGCGCTACAACTGGAGCAGTTATTACGCCATGGCAGTGATTGAGCTGGGACGGGAAGTGGCGCGGACCCTCAATCGCTGAGCCCTCGGCAGCGCATGCGCCTGCGGACCCGCACGCGTCCTGGCGTGTAGAAAGCGCCCGCGGGCCGGTTGGGGCGGGTCAAGGCACGCGATGGCGCCAATAACGCAAAACTTGCAGGCGCTCGCATTTCACCGACGTTGGATTTGCGCTGCTCCAGCTTGCGGCTCCGCAGTGCGGCGAATCAAATAGTTGAACGCCGCGCTCGCGGTAACGCGCGACTACGGGTTCTGCCGGGTGGCCGAACCGGTTGCGATAACCGTTTTGGATCAGACCAAGCTGCGGTTGCACAGCGTCCAGGAAAACGGCTGAGCTGGAGGTCTTGCTGCCATGGTGCGGGACCAGCAACAGTGTGGATTTCAAATCAAGACCGCTTTCGGCCAAGCCGGCTTCCTGGTCCTTTTCAATGTCTCCGGCCAGCAAGGCAGACTGCCGGCCATTGGAGATTTTCAAGACGCAACTCATGGCATTGGATTTGGCGTTGCGCTCGTAGTCCGACTTCGTTGGGTGCAAAACTTCAAAGTCAACCGCGTCCCAGCGCCAGCGTTGCCCGGCTTCACAGCGCTGGGCTTTGCGCAGGTTCTGCAGTTCATGGTGGTCCTCAATCGAACTGATCAATTGGGCGGTGGGTTGCATCGTCAACACGGCGACGGCGCCTCCGGTGTGGTCGGCGTCGCGATGGCTTAGCACCACCGTGTCAAGTTTGACGTCCATTGAGCGCAGCAGCGGAACCAAGACGCGGTGCCCGGCGTCGCTCTCGCGGCTGAAACGCGGTCCGCTGTCGTACAGCAAGGCGTGTTGTGCCGTGCGCACAATGACGGCGTTGCCTTGCCCGATGTCCGCCGCCAGCAGCTCAAATTCACCTGCCGCCGGGCGCGGGGCTTGCCAGAGCAAGACCGGCAACATCATCGGAACTCCCAGAAAACGGATTGACCACGGCAGGCGCATCGCCATCAGCAGCCCGCCCAGGACACCCACCGCGCCGGCCCATACCGGTGCCTGCGCGATTGACACGGTGGCATGGGGCAACGCGGCCAACGCGTTAAGGAACAAGGTGAGCCCCTGAATCGACAGAACGGCGGCATCCCACAGGAATGAAAATGCCACGCCCAGCATAGCCAGGGGCGTGACCACCAAGGTGACCCAGGGGATCGCCAGCAGATTGGCAAACAGGCCGACCAGAGACACCTGACCAAACAACAGCAGCGTCAACGGCGTCAAGGCCAAGGTGACCACCCACTGCTCCTTGAACAGGGCTCCCGCCCTGGTCGCTGCACGCTTGAGGTGCAACACCGAAACGGCCAATTGGCCTTCGCCAAGGCGATCAGACAATTGCGCGCTCAAGCCTGCTGGGGGTTGATTTTCCACTTTGATCTGATCCAAATCTGTCGCGAACAACACGCCCACCGCCACAAAACTCAGCCAAAATCCTGCCTGCAGCAGAGCCCACGGGTCTGCCAGCACCACCACCGCGCAGGCCAGAAGCCACACATGCGGCCAGGGCCAGCGACGCATGCCAATCCGCAACACGCTGGCCACGGCCAGCATCAACACAGTGCGTTGTGCCGGCACACCCCAACCGCTGAAAACAGCGTACCCTAAAGCCAATAAAACACCACAGATCAACGCGGCAGTTGGCGCAGGCAAGGCGAAACACAGGCGCGCTGATCGACGCCACAGCCAGCGTGCCAGCCGCATCGCAAACCAGGCAAACATGGTGACGTGCAACCCTGAAATACTCATCAGGTGGGCAACTCCGGTGGCGCGAAACACATCCCAATCGGCGCGGTCGATCGCCCCCTGGTCACCCACCACCAGGGCCGCAATCACACCAGCGTGTTTTTTGTCTTTGACGTGCTCGAAAATTCGGTCTCGCACCCGTTGGCGTGCCTGCTCGACCGGGTGCGCCCAGGTGCGCGCGAGACGCTGCGGTTGTGCGTCTTTCATGCCGGCGCGCACGTAGCCGGTGGCTTGCAGGCCTTGCTCCCAAAGCCAGAGTTCAAAGTCAAAACCGTGCGGGTTGCTGCCACCGTGGGGCGATTTCAATCGCGCGGTCAGCTGCCAGCGCTCGCCAGCTGCCATATCGGAGCTTTGCCGTTGCATGTCGAACGCCTCTGGCGCACCCTCTGCCATGCGGGCAATTGGTCCGTGGTACCAACTCAGATAGATGCGCGGCGGCAGTTTGATCTCGGCGGGGCCGATTCTGGCGGACTCGACATCCAAGCGAAAACGCAGGCCGTCCTCATTGCGCTGCGGCATGGCGGCGACAACGCCAGTAACCAGCACATCCCGCCCTTCAAGCGCTGAGGCCAACGACGTCTCCTGGTACCAACCAGCGCGAAGTCCAGTGACGGCAAACGCCATGAGGCCAAAGGTCAAGACGGCAAAAACAGCCCGCCAGCCCGATGCGGCGAACAGGTGCATCAGCAAAGCGCCCGCAGCAATGGCAAGAACCAGCAGCAAGCCATAAACCACTTGTGTAAACAAAGCCGCCTGTTGCAGCTGCGCCGCGGCGCCCAGCACGCAACCCAGCAGGCCGGGAGAAATCAGCCGGGTGTAGTTGAGGCGAGCACTCACAAATACGCGGGTGGCGTCTGCAACGCAAAACCGGCACGCTGCTGAAATTGCGCCAGTTGCACGGTTTTCAGATCTCCGTTGATGGCGCCGATGATTTGCATGCTGATTGGCACGCCAATCACGTCTTGAACCGCCGGAATGACAGTTGCTGCAAGCATGGCGACGCCCGCACAGCCAGGCCAGAGCATCCGGTTCAAATGGGGGTGCGCTTTTCCAGTGATGGCAGCGGTCCGGGCGCCAAATCCGTCATGGCCGCGCTGCTGGACGATGGTGGCGGTGGGGGCGAGGTTGAGTTTATCACTACGCGCAAAGTACAGGTCCAGCAATTCGCGGGAGGAGATGCTGCGCGATTTGATGTCGCGCGCGCGCTGCGGCGCTGATCGGAAATGGGTGTCTGACATGGTGGATTCCTGAAAACCGGCGGGACCAGGTTTCCAGTATCTCACCCCGTGGACAGGGCGGAAAAGTTCAGGCTTTGACGTAACGGGCGATCACGTCCAGAGCAGTTTGCCAAGCCAGCCGCCCTTGATGGCCGAAAACTCTGACCCTTGCAGTGGGTGATCGTTTTCCCTAGCGGCCCAAATTTGGCGTGGACAATGGCCGTCTTCCCACCATCGCAACCCAAAGGAGCCGATATGAGCGTTTACGACAAACTCACCGCCCTGGGCGTCACGCTGCCCGCTATCTCAACCCCTGCCGCCGCCTACGTGCCTTTTGTGCAAACCGGCAAGCTGGTGTTTTTGAGCGGCCACATCGCAAAAAAAGACGGCAAGCCCTGGGTCGGCAAACTGGGCATGGACATCTTTACCGAAGAGGGAAAACGCGCCGCGCGGGCGGTGGGTGTTGACCTGCTGGGCACCTTGCACGCTGCCGTGGGCGACTTGAACCGCGTCAAACGCATTGTGAAATTGATGTCTTTGGTGAATTCCACCCCCGATTTCAACGAACAGCACCTGGTGACCAACGGCTGCAGCCAACTCATCGCGGACGTATTTGGCGACAAGGGCGCCCACGCGCGCAGCGCATTTGGAGTGATACAAATCCCCATGGGCGCGTGTATCGAGATTGAAATGATCGCTGAGGTGGAATGACTGCGATTTGCCGTCGCCTTCAACACTCAATCGGACCATTGAGGGTTGAATCGAAGATGTCACCAGTGTTCAAGTTTTCGTTTATATATGATTTTACTAAAATTAATTTGTAAATTTATAACTTTTTTAATATATATTAGATAGCATAATACTCAATATAATCGACGGCCTATATCGGATTACTATAAGTATACTTTATTATAAACTTATATTTCAACCCAATCTTAACCAAGGGTGCACCGACAAGTTATTCCCCATGGGGTCCTGCCTGCCGAGGCGGCGAGGAACGCAGCGCCACCGCCAGTTTTTCGACGGCTTGCCCGCTCACTGCCGGTGAAGCCGCCAACAATTGCGCGGCTGAAACCCGGCCGGGCGCAATCTCTGCCAGTGGTACGAGCACAAAGGCACGCTGCCACATACGCGGGTGCGGGACTTGCAGCTCGGGCGAATCCAGCGTGAGCTCGCCAAACAGCAAAACATCCAGATCCAGCGTGCGCGGCGCATTGCGGTAAGGACGCTTTCGGCCTGCTTGCCGCTCCAGCTGCTGCAGGGTATGCAGCAGCTCAAGCGGGGCAAGGCAAGTTGAGACCTCAACCACGGCATTGACATAGTCATCGCCGCTCGCGTCGACTGGCGCCGTTCGGTACAGCGATGACCGGTGAACCAGGCGGGTTTGCGGCAACGCGGCAATCTGGCCGATCGCCGCCTGAACCGTGGCTTTCGCATCGCCGAGATTGGCGCCGATACCAATGAATGCGCTGCAGGGCGCAGCGGCGGGACGCTCAGCCTTGGCCGCCACCTGTGTTCTCACTGCCACCGGCGCGTCCAGGGTCGCCCGCCTGACTACCGGTTGAACGTCGACGCCGGCGACGGCGTTTGGGGGCATCGGCGCTGGCCGCTTCAAATTCATTGCCGAGCAGTGGCGCCGTGGATGGCGATGGCGATATCACTGCCATTGCAGCCGGCGCTGCGCCGCCCGCCTGGGCAGGTCGTGGCGCCCTGGCCAGGCGTGGTTTGCGTTGCTGTTCCTCACGCACCAGGTCGACCAGATCCTGGCGTGCACTGTCGGTGGCCATGCTGAACTCCTGCCACCAATCGGCCAGCGCCTCATCCACTTCGCCGATGTCCGCGCGCAGGCGCATAAAATCGAAAGCGGCGCGAAAGCGCGGTTGGTCAACCAACCCAAAAGCGGCGCTGCCAGTGCGTTTGTCGAAACGTGTTTGCATCAGCCAGATTTCGCGCATATCGCCGGCCAGGCGACCGCGGCCCGACACATCACCAATACGCGCGTTGAAGACGTCCTCAATTGCGTCATTGAGCGCCGGGAAACTGTTTTGCCCCTGCGCCTGTCGCGCTGCCCAACCGTCGCGCGCGTCGGCCCACAAAACGCAGGCCAAAAGGAAACTCGGCGCCACCGGTTTGCCTTCGCCAACGCGCCGGTCGGTGTCGCTCAGCGCGGCGTTCACAAACGGCGTCTGGGCGCGTTCCACGACCACGTCGAGGAGCGGGTAAATGCCTCGACCCAGACCCAGCACCTTCAGTTGTTCGATCGACGCCAGCGCGTGCCCGGTTTGCAGCAGTTTGAGCATTTCGTCAAACAGGCGGCTTTGTGGCACGTCAGCCAGGAGCTCATGGGATTTGACCAGGGGCGCTGCAGTTTTGGCGTCAAGCTTGAACCCCAGCGGACTCAACTTGGCCGCGAACCGCACCGCGCGGATGATGCGCACCGGGTCCTCGCGGTAACGCGTGGCGGCGTCGCCGATCATGCGGATCTGGCGTTTTTTCACATCCGCCATGCCGCCGTGGTAATCGACAACGACCTGCGTTTGCGGGTCGTAATACATGGCGTTGACGGTGAAATCGCGCCGCGTCGCGTCTTCGTCCTGCGGGCCCCAGACGTTGTCGCGCAAAACCCGGCCGGTTGAATCCACCGCATGTTTCATGCCGGCCAACTCGCTCTTGCTGGTTTTTTCATTGCCGGCCACGGCTTCGGCGGCGGCGTTATCGAGGTGGGCGCGAAAGGTCGAGACTTCGATCACCTCATGCTCGCGTCCACGCCCAAACACAACGTGCACGATGCGAAAACGCCGCCCGATGATGAAGGCGCGGCGAAACAGCGCTTTGACCTGTTCCGGCGTGGCGTTGGTGGCCACATCGAAGTCTTTGGGCGTGAGGCCCACCAGCAAATCGCGCACCGCGCCACCGACGATGTAGGCCTCAAATCCGCCCTCTTTGAGCGTTCGCACCACGTTGGACGCGCGTTCGTCGACTTTCGCCGGATCGATGCCGTGGTCGCCAGCGGATATTTCCTGGCGCTTGCCAAATTTCGGCTTTTTGGCGCGGCTGCCGGTGGCTTTTTCAATCAGGTTTTCGATGAATTTTTTGATCAAACTTTTTCCATTTCAAGACGTGAACCTACGGCAAATGCGCGGTGTCGCCTGAGGTTTTCCAAAGGTCGAGTATGCGCCAATTGCGCTCTTTGGCGATTTGACGAAGCTGATCGTCCGGATTGGTGGCCACCGGTCGCGTCACTTTCTCCAACAGGGCCAAGTCATTGACGGAATCGGTATAAAAGCTCGCGTCAACATCGCCCCAGCCGAGGTGGCGCGCGGCCAACCAGTGTTCGAGCCGCGTCACCTTGCCCTCTCGAAAGCTCGGCACGCCCTTGATTTCCCCGGTGATCCAGCCGCTGGCCGCGTCCCGTTCCAGTTCCACAGCGATCAACTCTTTGACGCCAAAGTCTTCGGCGATGGGACGCGTGACAAATTCGTTGGTCGCGGTGACGATGAGGATTTCGTCGCCCGCGCGGCGATGTTGCGCAATCAGCGCCAATGCTTGCGGCTTGATCACCGGGTGAATGATCTCCCGCATAAAACGGCTGTGTGCAGCTACTGATTTTATAGCACCCTGACGTCGAAGGGCGTCAGTGGCGAAACGCACGTACTCGTGAATGTCGAGCGTTCCGGCCCTGTATTGGGCAAAAAACGCGTCATTCTTGCGGGCGAACGCCACCGGGTCGGTCCAGCCAAGCGTGGTGGTGAAAACGCCCCAGGCGTAATCTGAATCAATCGGGATCAGCGTGTGATCGAGGTCGAACAGGGCGAGTTTCATAGCGCCCCCACGCTCCCCACTGCGTGTGGTTCGCTGCCCCCCGAGGGGGCTAATTTTTGGCTTCGCCGCTCTTCGAGAACTCGGGGCGGCCCGTCGAAAAATTGGCCTGTGTTTGCCAAGGTTCGGGTGGTCAAGAGTTGTCCATCATGGATTTGATCAAGGGCACGGTGATCGCACGTTTGGTTTGCAATGAATAACCGTCCAGCAAAGTCAGCAGCGCCATCAGGCTTCCCAGGTCGCGGCTGAATCGTGTCAACATGAAATCCATCACCTCGTCGCCCAGAAACACGCCGCGCGCGTCGGCCGCCTGGCGCAACACGGCGCGCTGCTCGGGTTCACTCAGGATTTTGAGCCCAAACACGTGGCCCCAGCCGAAGCGGCTTTGCAGATCGGCGCGCAGCCTTAGATCTGCCGGTGGCACGTCGCCCGTCGCCAGCACGGCGCGCTGGAGGGTTTGGGCATTGACAAACCAGTTGAAGGCGGCGTGCTGTTGCACGGCGTTATAGAGGTGCACGTCGTCCATCAGTACCGCCGCCCAGGTGTCGTTGAAAGGCAGTGGCTCCATCTGTGACGGGTCCAGCCACCCCACCGCCGCACCCTCCTCTCGCAAGGCCTCCCGAACGCCTTTGAGCAGGTGTGATTTGCCACTTCCGACGCCCCCCCACAGGTAGGTGGGAACAGGCGAGCGCAAGGTTGCCACTGCGGACGGCGGCCTGGCCGCGCCGGATTTGGCGCCCACCCACAAAGCCAGATGGCTCACCGCTGCCGCATTCGGACCGGAGACAAAGTTTTCCAGCGTCGGGCCGGTGGCCAAACCGATGTCAAGCGTGATCTGTTTCATCAACCCGTATACAACTTGCTGGCCAAATAATTGGCTTTGATGCGGCGCAGCGCCACCAACAACACGGCGCTGGCTGGCAACGCCACCAGCACCCCGACGAATCCAAACACCTGGCCAAATGCGAGCAGGGCAAAAATCACCGCCAGCGGGTGCAGGCCGATGCGTTCACCGACCAGGCGCGGCGTCAGCACCAGGCTCTCCAACACCTGGCCCACGCCATATACCGACACCACCATGACCAGCGCCTTGACGGACGCGAATTGCAGCGCTCCGGCCAATAGGGCCAGAAGCAGGCCAAGGCCAAAGCCGAGGTAGGGCACAAACATCGCCAGGCCCGTGAAGATGCCAATGGGCAAGGCCAGATCAAGCCCGAACAGCGCCATGCCAATGCTGTAAAAAGCCGCCATCGCCAGCATCACCAGCAGTTGTCCGCGCAGGTACTGGCCCAACACGGAATCGGCTTCGTTGGTGAAGCTGTCCACGCCCCCGCGCTGGCGCAGCGGAACCAGCGCCAACACGCGGGCGACGAATATTTCCCAGTCCATTAGCAGGTAAAACAGCGCCACCGGAATCAGCACCGCGTTGCCGATCAGCGCCAGCGCCACGCTGCCGCCGAGTTTGAGCGACGAAAGCACCTGGCCAAACGCATCCTCAAAATTCGCGTTCAGATATTTCAGCACAAAGGCCTTGATGCTGGCCACGTCAAGCGCCGCCTTGAAGCCGTATTGCGCCAGCAGCGGCGACAACCAGGCGTTGAACTTGTCAGCCAGAAGCGGCAATTGCTCGCGCATCAACGGAATCTCCTTGGCCATGATCGGCACGATCAGCAGGATCAGGCTGAACATGGTCAAAATGAACAGGATCTCCACCAGCACCACGGCCATCACACGCGGAACCTTGCCCCGCAAAAGGCCGTCAATGCGGTTGACCAGCGGTGTCAGTGCGTAGGCCAGAACGGCGGCGACCACAAAGGGCGTGAGCACCGGCCCGAGCAACCACAGGGCCAGCACGACCACGGCGGCGATGGCGAGCCAACTGAAGGCGATTTTTTGAGTCGGGGTAAATTGCATGCGGTGGAGGGTTGGCAAACTTGCCTGGTGTCGCGCACCGCGGCTTAAGCCGGGAGCGGACGATCAGGTCGGGTTGCCAATGCGTAAAATTGTGTGCAAATTCTATTCGGGTTGCGACCGGGGGCCAGACCTTGGTCACACGTCGGCCTGCGGCCAACCGGTTCTTCCTGCCTTACCCTCCACCAGCTACTACCAGCTACAGCCAGCTACTGCCAGCCAATGTCAACCACTGCCAAAGCCATGTCCACCACCAAACCAACCTCTGCCATCACCGCCTTGTCGTACAAAGACGCCGGGGTTGATATCGACGCCGGCGACGCCTTGATTGAACGCATCAAGCCGCTGGCCAAAAAAACCATGCGTGAAGGCGTGCTGGCCGGTATCGGTGGCTTTGGCGCTCTGTTTGAAGTGCCCAAACGGTACAAGGAGCCGGTATTGGTCAGCGGCACCGATGGCGTGGGCACCAAACTGAAACTGGCCTTCGAGTGGAATATGCACGACACCGTGGGCATCGACCTGGTGGCGATGAGCGTCAACGACGTGCTGGTGCAAGGCGCCGAGCCTCTGTTCTTCCTTGATTATTTCGCCTGTGGCAAGCTTGATGTCGACACGGCAGCGGCGGTGATCGGTGGCATTGCCAGGGGCTGCGAGTTATCCAACTGCGCGTTGATAGGCGGCGAAACGGCGGAAATGCCGGGCATGTACCCGGCTGGTGAATACGACCTGGCCGGCTTTTGTGTGGGCGCCGTGGAGAAATCGAAAATCCTCGCGGGCAAGGACGTGAAAGCTGGTGACGTGGTTCTGGGCCTGGCCTCCAGCGGCGTGCATTCGAACGGCTTCAGCCTGGTGCGCAAATGCATCGAACGCGCCACACTCGATGGTGGCACCCTGCCCGCCACGCTCGACGGTAAACCCTTCAAACAGGCGGTGATGGAACCTACCCGCCTGTATGTCAAGAACGTGCTGGCGGCACTGGCGGCACACAACAGTGCGGCGACTTCTCCTGATGGGGCCGCCCACCCCATCAAGGCTTTGGCCCACATCACCGGCGGCGGTCTCCTGGAAAATATTCCACGCGTTTTGCCAGAAGGCTTGGCTGCCCACCTGCAAAAAGGCAGCTGGCCGCAAACCGAGCTCTTCGCCTGGCTGCAGAAAACGGCTGGGATTGATGATGTCGAGATGAACCGCACGTTCAACAATGGCATCGGCATGGTGGTGGTGATCGATGCCGCTGAGGCAGAATCCTGCTCCCGCACTTTGCGCGCCTTGGGTGAAAGCCTTTTCGTGATTGGCGTTATCGCGCTTAAAGGCACTGGTGCCAGTGTGACGGTGGCTTGACCTTACACCGCTCCTCCCGTCCGTCCGCCTGACCCCTGTATATTATTTTTGAAAAATTAATGCAAAAATAAGCACCAAATAGGCCGTCGAATACATTCAGTAGTTTGCTATTTATAATATACCATTATAGAATAATAATTAATCTACATTATAGGTAAAATTACTTTTTAACGCATTTTCTTCCATTTCACTGACGGCTGCGGGGTCGACCAGGCTGCACTATCGCGACTGTGGCTTGACCTTGTACCGCGCCCTTAGTTGTCGCGGGCCCTTAGGGCAACCATCGAAAGGAAGCAGTCTTCGGGCCGCTGCGCAACCGGTTGTTAGGCGTCACTTTGCCCTTGGCGCCGCAGTACAAAATGGGTGGCTTTCTGTGACGCAGCAAACTGAACGCATTCGTATCCCAGAGCGCGCACGTCAATCCCCTCGAACAGTCGCTCGCCCCCGCCCAGCAGGACCGGCGAGATGGCAACGTGCAGCTCATCGATGAGGCCCGCACGAAGATATTGCTGGATAGTGTTGGCTCCGCCGCCAATGCGCACGTCCATTCCCTTGGCTGCGTCGCGCGCCCGGTCAAGCGCCTCGTGAATACCGCCCGTGACGAAGTGGAACGTCGTTCCGCCTTCCATCTGGATGGGCGGGCGCGCATGATGCGTCAAGATGAACGTTGGAACGTGATAGGGTGGGTTGTCCCCCCACCAGCCTTTCCAGTTCATGTCGGGCCAGGAACCGCGAATCGGTCCGAACATGTTTCTTCCGAGAATCCAGGCGCCGACATTGTCGAAGCCCCGCGCAGCGAAGTCGTCG
>JANNYX010000598.1:0-3411 GCA_031410295.1 Rhodoferax sp. | reverse complement strand
GCTTCCGTTGTGACGCCAACGTGTCGGTGCGCAAACCCGGCGCGCCCCTGGGCACGCGGCGCGAGATCAAGAACCTGAACAGTTTCAAGTTCATGCAGCAGGCGATTGACTACGAAGTGCGCTGGCAGATCGAGCAGATTGAAGACGGCCATTCGATCCAGCAGGCGACCGTGCTCTTCAACCCCGACACCGGCGAAACTCGCGCCATGCGGACCAAGGAAGACGCCGCCGATTACCGCTATTTTCCGGATCCGGACTTGCCGCCGCTGGTGATTGCACCGGAGTGGATTGAAGAGGTGCGGGCCCAGATGACCGAGTTGCCGCGGGTGATGGCGGCGCGGTTTGTGGCCGACTATGGGCGTTCGGATTACGATGCAACTGCATTAACACAAAGTCGTGCCACGGCGTCGTATTTTGAAGAGACCAATTCACTTTGTCATCGCCCCAAATTGGTCGCAAACTGGATGATGGGTGATATCGCTCGACGACTCAAATCTGGCGATGTTGATTTTGATCGCTTGCGGGTGCATGTGAAGCCGGAAGTTTTTGCCCAGTTGATGATGCGCATTGATGACGGAACAATTTCCAACAACGCGGCGAGGCAAGTTCTGGAAGAGCTTTGGCCCACTAACGTGACGGTCCAACTCACTGGCGTTTCTGCGACCATTTCGGTTGGGACAGTGACACCAACTGTGACCGTGGATTCAATCATCGAGTCCAAAGGCCTGCGTCAAATGAACGACTCGGCAGAACTCGAAAAAATCGTCGATGAAGTCCTCGCCGCCAACGCCAAAAACGTCGCCGAATACAAAGCCGGCAACACCAAGGCGCTGAACGCGCTGGTCGGTCAGATCATGAAGGGCAGCCAGGGCAAGGCGAATCCGCAGCAGGTCAACGATTTGTTGCGGGCAAAGCTGGGTTAACAAAGGCCCGCAAAGCCGAATAAGCCAAAGGGCGCCAAGTGAGTGGGCGCCTCACGTGACCCGGCGCCTCGCTTGGCCCTCCCCTCAACCCTACCGTCCAACTGAGCGTCACCCGGCCTGCCCAGAGATTAAGGTTTCGCCGTCGGCGCCTTGGCCGGTGCAGCGGCAACACCAGCCGCCGGGCCGCGCAGTTTCCACAACTCCTTGAGGCGCGCCAGTTCCTCGTCAAAACGCGCGTTGACGCGGGAAATTTCGGCGTCCTGGTCGACGATGAACCGGTTTTGCACTTCAATGCTTTTGCGGTTTTCATCGATTTGGCGCCTGATCGCAGGGGGCGCCTTGGCCGGGTCTTTTTTGTAAAACTCCATCTCGTCGTCGATCAGGGTTTTTTGTTTTTTCAGTTCCAGCACGCGGTTGTTCGCCGCCGCCTTGACCACATCGATTTGCTGCAATGCCTCGGCGCGTTCGCCATCATGTATAGCGCGCTCCGGGTACCGCATCAAGAGCGCCCGGTCGCGGCGTTTTTCTTCGTCTTTTTTGGCGCGATCATCCTGTGCCAGTTTCTCTTTGGCTTCAAGCTGCGCACGTTCCTGCGCCGACAGTGCCGGGCCGACTTTGCCTTTGACGGTGCCGCTGGGGTTGAGCACCCTTTGCTCGCGGTCGACACAGTCGGCGATGGGCCGGTCGGAGGTGAGTTTGCGTCCTTTGCCGTCGACGCAGGAGTAAATACCGCTTTGCAGGGTTTGGGATTGCGCCAGCGCCGGGCGCGGCGCGAGGCCGACGCTCACCAGTGCCATCACCGCAGTAAAGAGACTCGCCAATGCCATCGTTTTCATGCGTTTTCAACCACTCCATAACGTTCGCGATAAGCCTGCACACGGCTGCGGTTTGCCGCCTGATCCTGACCGCCTTCGACCGGCTGCTTCGCCAGATAGCGCATCAGGTCGTCCAGGTTCGCAATTGCGCAAACCTGCAAGCCCAATTGTTGACGAACGTATTGCACCGCGCTGTAGTTGACATCAAGACCGTGTTCGACGGCTTTTTCCTGCCGATCCAGCGCGATGGCGA
Organism: Rhodoferax sp.; assembly: GCA_031410295.1. GTDB lineage: Bacteria > Pseudomonadota > Gammaproteobacteria > Burkholderiales > Burkholderiaceae_C > JANYCG01. The sequence goes on along the minus strand of JANNYX010000598.1, from coordinate 1,420 downwards.
CGGCTTGTGGCGTGGCCCCCGCCGCGCGGATGAGGGTGATCGACTCCTTTGTGGCGGTGCCGGCCGACATCACGTCGTCCACGATCAGCACCCGGCCCTTGAGCGGCGCGCCGACCAGCGAGCCGCCTTCACCATGGTCTTTGGCTTCCTTGCGGTTGTAGGCAAAAGGCACATTGCGGCCGCGCCGCGCCAGTTCAACGGCGAGCGCCGCGCTCAGCGGAATGCCCTTGTAGGCGGGGCCAAACAGCATGTCAAATTCAATGCCGCTGGCCTCGATGCGGTCGGCGTAAAACGCCGCCAGCCGCCCCAGTTTGGCGCCGTCGTCAAACAGGCCGGCGTTGAAAAAATACGGGCTCAGGCGCCCGGCTTTGGTCTTGAATTCGCCAAAGCGCAAGACGCCGCAGTCGATGGAAAACTGCACGAACGACTGCGCTAAAGTATCTTGCCCCACATTGTTCATTCAACGTTCCTAGATATGACGGCGACATTTCCAGAAATTCATTTGTAGGGATGCAGTGCAAGACGCGAACCGGAGACATACACTCGTATGGCGAGGATTTGCAACGCAGCAATGCGCCCTAGAAATGGATTTATGGAAGTGTCTCCATGTTCAAACTGACCAGCCTCAACCTCAAGGGCATTCGCTCCGCCACCAGCAAAGGCCTGGAGGCGTGGCTGGATCAACACCGCCCCGATTGTATTTGTGTGCAGGAGGTCAAGGCGCAACACGGCGATGTCAAGGACCGCTTTGAAACCCTGTCGGGCATGCAGGGCTATTTCCAGTTCGCCGAGAAAAAGGGTTATTCCGGCGCCGGGGTGTACAGCCGCCACGAACCCAGCGAGGTGGTGATCGGTTACGGCTCCAATGAATTCAACGCCGAGGGCCGTTACGTCGAGCTGCGTTTTGACACACCAAGCAGCAAACTCTCCATCATCAGCGCCTATTTCCCCAGCGGCACTACGGGCGAAGTCCGCCAACAGGCCAAGTATCGTTTCCTTGCCGAGTTCTACTTGCACCTGGTGGCGCTTAAAGCGCAGCGCGAATTCATCCTCTGTGCCGACGTCAACATCGCCCACCAGCAAATCGATCTGAAAAACTGGAAAAGCAACCAGAAAAACTCCGGCTTCCTGCCCGAAGAACGCGCCTGGATGACCAAACTGCTGGATGAAGCGGGTATGGTTGACGTTTACCGCACCCTTCAACCCACTGCCACGGACACCGCCTACACCTGGTGGAGCGCGCGCGGGCAAGCCTATGCCAATAACGTGGGGTGGCGTCTGGACTACCACCTGGCCACACCGAATGTGGCGCAGTTTGCGCGGCGTGAGGCGATCTACAAGGCGCAGAAATTTTCTGACCACGCACCGATTACGGTTGAATACGACTGGAAGGTGTGACGCGGGCGCTGCGGGTTGTTAC
>JANNYX010000597.1:0-1671 GCA_031410295.1 Rhodoferax sp. | reverse complement strand
GACCCCTTGGTTCGTAGCCAAGTACTCTATCCAACTGAGCTACAGCCGCGAAGCCTGAGATTGTAGCATGGGCGCCAGCCGGGTGGTTCTTCAAAAGTTCATGAACAAAATCAGCCTAAGGCCGACAAAGAATATACATAGTTTGCTATATATATTATAGCGCAACCAGGCGCCAAAAAACACGAAGAGACGCTAAGCCAGTTCAACCAATTCAACCAGCAACGCGCCCAGTTCAACCTGGTCGCCGACGTTCACCCACACGCTGGCCACCTGGCCGCCGGTGCCGGCAGAAACCCACATTTCCATTTTCATGGCTTCGATGCAGACCAGGGGGTCCCCCTCCTGCACGTCCGCCCCGACCAGCGCACGCACCTGCGTCACGCGGCCGGCCACGGGCGAGCTGCAGCGGTGCGGGTCGAGCGCGGCCTGCGCATCGGGGAAGGGCGACGCCTCGGCAAAAACAAAGCTGTTGCCAGGCACATTCAGGTGCAGATCGGGCCCAGAAAAAACGGCGATGGCGTGTTGCTGGACGCCGTCAATGTCATAACGCAGCGCCGCCTTGCCATCCAGAAGGGTGTTGGGCAAATTGGGCAAGCCGATGTCCACCCGCGTCTGCCCCAGGCTCACCAGCGCCCGGCCCGGCTGGCCGGGTGCCACCCGCAGGCTGCGGGTTTCACCGTCGCACAGCAGTTGCACGTCGAACGCCGACACACTGTTGGGCCGCCAGCCCGCGCCATGGCGCAGCGCAAAAATGGCCGCGGCAAGGCACCAGGAGGCGGCGTCGGCAAGCGGGCGCGCCAGTATCGGCTGGCCCTGAGTTTGCCAGTCGTCGATCAGCGTGGTGGTCATGGTTGCACCGCGAAAAGCTGCATGCCCCACCAGATCAGACAGAAACCGGCCGTTGTTGCGGATGCCCAGCAGGGGTGCCTGCGCCAGCGCGCTTTGCAACTCGCGAATGGCGTCCTCGCGGGTCCGGCCGTGCACGATCACCTTGGCTACCATGGCGTCGTAAAACGACGTGATTTCGGACCCTTCGACGATGCCGTCGTCGATGCGTGCGCCACACTGCCGCGCACCCTCGGGCCGCCACCACACCACCTTGCCGGTCTGCGGCGTAAACCCGGCATACGGGTCTTCCGCGTACAAACGCGCTTCAATGGCGTGGCCGCTGAGTGTGATCTGCGCCTGTGCAAGTGGCAGCCGCTCGCCCCTTGCGACCCTGAGCTGCCATTCAACCAGGTCCAGCCCCGTGACCATTTCCGTCACCGGGTGTTCGACCTGCAGCCGGGTGTTCATCTCCAGAAAATAGTGCTTCAAATTCTGGTCAACGACAAACTCCACCGTGCCCGCGCCCCGGTAACCCACGGCCAGCGCGGCGGCCACGGCATCGCGTCCCATCACTTCACGCAGGGCCGGGCTGACGATGGCCGACGGCGCTTCTTCAATCACTTTTTGCCGCCGGCGCTGCGCCGTGCAGTCGCGTTCACCCAGGTACACGGCGTTGCCGTGGGCGTCTGCGAAGACCTGGATTTCGATGTGGCGACCGTTGTCAATCAGCCGCTCCAGCATCAGGGCGCCGTCGCCAAAGGCGCTTTGGGATTCACGCCGCGCGCTGCTGATGGCCTCGGCCAATGCAGCGGTTTCACGCACCATGCGCATGCCGCGCCCGCC
>JANNYX010000596.1:0-6500 GCA_031410295.1 Rhodoferax sp. | reverse complement strand
GCCGCCTCCTCGTCGAACTTGAGGACGATCTCCGCGACGAAGGGCCAGCCGGCCTTGGAGCGAAAGCCCTCGAGCGGACCGATGTGCTTGTCGCGCAGCAGCGCTTCGGACTCGGCCACTTCGAAGGTGCGGCCGGCCGGAGACTTGCCGAACGAGAAGCCGCACGGCTCCTTGCCGGGCAGGCCGGTGCAGGTGTAACGGCGGTAGTTTTCCTTCACGATGCCGCCGCAGTTCGGGCACGGCGCGGCCAGCGTGGCGTAGTCGCCGGGGATGGTGTCGCGGTCGTATTCCTTGGCTTTTTTCACCATGCGTTCGGTCATGGCGGCGATCTCGGCCATGAAGGATTCGCGGCTCAGCTGGCCGTGCTCCATCTGGTTGAGTTTGTACTCCCACTCGCCCGTCAGTTCGGCTTTGGACAATTCCTCGACGCCCAGCCCGCGCAGCAGCGTCATCAACTGGAAGGCTTTGGCGGTCGGAATCAGTTCGCGGCCTTCGCGCAACATGTATTTTTCGGCAATCAGGCCCTCGATGATGCTGGAGCGTGTGGCCGGGGTGCCCAGGCCCTTCTCATGCATGGCGGCGCGCAGGTCATCGTCTTCAACGGTCTTGCCGGCATTTTCCATCGCCCCCAGGAGCGTGGCTTCGGAATACCGCGCGGGCGGTCGTGTTTTAAGGCCTTTGGCTTCAGCTTCTTCGGTAGTCACTTTTTCGCCTTTGGCCACCGGCACCAGGCTTTGCCCTTTGTCGCCGTCCTTGGCGTCGGCGACTTCGTCGGCGGCTTCCTTGCCGTAAATTGCCAGCCATCCCGGCTTCACAAGAACCTTGCCTTCAGTTTTAAAGCTGTGGCTGGACATGGCCCCCACGCTCCCCACTGCGTGTGGTTCGCTGCCCCCCGGGGGGGCCATGCCTTGCTTGGGGCGGCCCGGCGCGGCGGTGGATGGAGCCCCCACGCTCCCCACTGCGTGTGGTTCGCTGCCCCCCGGGGGGGCCGTGCCTTGCTTGGGGCGGCCCGGCGCGGCGGCGACCACAGAAATCCGCGTCGTCACTTCGTATTCGGCGCTGGGGAAAAACACCGCCATGAAGCGCCGCACCACCAGGTCGTAAACTTTTTGTTCTGCTTCAGACAGCCCGCCTGGCGCCTGCAGCGTGGGAATAATGGCAAAGTGGTCGCTGACCTTGCTGTTGTCAAAAATGCGTTTGCTGGGCTTGACGTATTGCCCCTTGACCGCCTGGGCGGCAAACGGCGCCAGGTGTTTCATGCCGCTTTTGGCCAGCATCTCAAAGGTATCTTTCACCACCGGCACGTAATCTTCGGGCAAAGCGCGCGAGTCCGTTCGCGGGTAAGTCAGCGCCTTGTGGCGTTCGTACAGGCTTTGCGCAATCGACAAGGTCGTTTTGGCCGAATAGCCGAATTTGCCATTGGCCTCGCGTTGCAACGACGTCAAATCAAACAACGCGGGTGAAGCCTGTGAGGTCGGCTTGCTTTCTTCCGTGACGCTGGCGGGCTGTCCGCGCACGGCGTCGGCAATGCGCTGGGCGTCTTGGGCGGACCAAAGGCGGTCAGCCCGCAGTTCCGCATCCGGCTCGTCGGTGTTGCCTGCGGCGGCATTGGCAGCGGCTTTGCTCCACTTCGGGTCAAACCACTTGGCCGGGTAGCTGCCAGCCTGGGCCGCGAAGGTGGCGTGGATTTCCCAATAGTCGCGGCTGATGAATTTGCGGATCTGCTCTTCGCGCTCCACCACCACGCTCAAGGTCGGGGTCTGCACCCGGCCCACCGTGGTCAAAAAGAATCCCCCGTCACGCGAGTTGAAGGCGGTCATGGCTCGCGTGCCATTGATGCCGACCAGCCAGTCGGCCTCGCTTCGGCACCGCGCCGCGTCGGCCAGCGGCAGCATCTGCTTGTCCGTTCGCAAAGTGCTAAAACCGTCGCGGATGGCCTGCGGCGTCATCGACTGCAACCACAGCCGGGACACCGGCAGTTTGACCTTGCTGTACTGCTGGATCAGGCGAAAGATCAGTTCGCCCTCGCGCCCAGCGTCGCAGGCATTCACCAACGCGCCCACGTCCTTGCGTTTGGCCTGCTTCACAATGGCGTTCAGACGGGTCTTGGTCTTGTCCATCGGTTTCAAGTCGAAATGCGGCGGGATCACCGGCAAATTGGCAAAGCTCCACTTGCCGCGTTTCACGTCAAACTCCTCGGGCGCGGTGATCTCCACCAGGTGACCGACGGCACTGGTGACGATGTAGGTGTCGCTTTCGAAGTATTCGTCGTGTTTTTCGAACTTGCCCGCTGTGGGTGTAAGCGAGCGCACGATGTCCTGCGCCACCGACGGTTTTTCTGCAATAACTAAGGTTTTCATGTTCTGCGATAGGCCTTGACTACAATCCGATGCTCGCGTGCGCGCACCTGCACGCACACCTGTGAGCGCACGCACGCACCTGCGTACACGCGCGCCCACACGCACAATTCACCATACCAAATTTTTCGCAACTTCTCAAAGTTCGCTGATTTACCCAAAATTTTCAGGACCTACCCTTGAGCAAAAAACCAGCCCCGGGCGACAACCGACGCATCCAGACCCGCCGCTCGGGTGTACACGGCAATGGCGTCTTCGCCGTCAAGGACATTGCCGAAGGCGAAACCATCATTGAATACGTGGGGCAAATCGTCACCTGGAAAGTAGCCCAGGCGCGCCACCCGCATGACCCAGGCGACCCCAACCACACGTTTTATTTTCACATCGATGAAAAACACGTGATCGACGCGCTTTACGGCGGCAACTCCTCGCGCTGGATCAACCATGCCTGCAACCCAAATTGTGAAGCCGACGAAGAAGGTGGCCGTGTGTTCATCAAGGCGCTGCGCAATATCACGGCGGGTGAAGAGCTGAACTATGACTACGGCTTGATCATCGACGAGCGTTACACCCCCAAACTCAAGGCCGACTACCTGTGCTGGTGCGGCGCGAAGAATTGCCGCGGTACGCTCCTGGCGCCCAAGCGAAAACGGTGACTCAAGCGCAGACTGAGATGAATTGGGACGCCCAGACCCTCTGGGAGTCGGTGGCGCCAGGCCTGACAGGGTTCACCGTCGAAATCCAGCCAGAAACTGATTCCACCAATTCTGAATTGATGCGCCGTGCCAAAGCCGGGCAGACCGCGCCGCTCCTGCTGGTGGCCGAACACCAAACCGCGGGGCGCGGGCGCTTGGGGCGAACCTGGCGTGACGGTGGCCAAAGCGCCAAGCCTTCGGTCTTGATGTTTTCCCTGGGTCTGCAACTCACGCCAGCAAGCTGGTCGGGTCTGTCCTTGGCCGTGGGCCTCGGTGTGGCGACGAGTTTGCACCCCGCACTGCGCCTGAAATGGCCCAATGACATCTACTGGGAGGAGCGCAAGCTCGGCGGCATCCTGATCGAAACCATGGCGCTGCCTGGCCGCAGGCGTTATGCCGTAATCGGTGTTGGCATCAATATCAGCATGCTCGACGCCCACGGCCTGTCCACTCTGCCCGCGTGGCTGCAGGAGCTGGTGCCAGGCATTGACGCTGCGGGCGCATTGCGGTGCATTGCTGCACCTCTGGTGAACGTGGCCAAACAATTCGAACAATCAGGATTTGCCCCGTTTCAGGCGCCGTTCAACCGCCTGGACGCGCTGGATCGTCGTGCCGTCACCCTGAGCGACGGCGCCAGCGGTATCGCCCAGGGCGTGGACGAAACCGGCGCCTTGCGGGTTCTGACCGCTTCGGGCATGGTAAAAATCACCAGTTCTGAAATCAGCGTGCGCCCGCAGGTGCCCGCCCACCGCGACTAGTCCACCCCTCGTTTTCATGTTGCGATTGTTTGTTTTGCTGCTTTTTCTGGCCAACGGCGTTTATTTCGCCTGGTCACAGGGTCTGCTCAAAACTTGGGGTTATGCACCCTTGGACGTCAGTGAGCCGCAGCGCCTGGCGCAGCAAATCAAACCGGAGGAGATCCGCATCGTGCCCGCCGAAGAGGCAATGCGGCTGGAGCCTACGCCAGCGGCAGCGGCGGCGGTGCGGCCTGTCGAATGCCTGGTGGCTGGCGCTTTTGACGAGGCGCAGACCCTGGCGTTGCGGCGCGCCATGCAAGCGGGCTTGCCGCCTGGGGCCTTCGCGTTTGAAGGGTTGAAGGAGCCTGACCGCTGGATCGTTTACATGGGTCAATACCCCAATGAACAGGTGCTGGCGGCAAATCGCGCCGAGCTGTCGTCGCTGAAGCTGAAGTTCGAGGTTTTAGCGGACCCGGCGCTGGAGCCAGGTCTCTCTTTGGGCGCATTTCTGTCAAAAAAAGACGCTGAAGCAGCGCTAGCGGCCTTGAGCAAGCGCGGTGTGCGCACCGCCAAAGTGGTGCAGGAACGCCGGCAAAGTGCCAGCTGGCAGCTCAAATTCACCAGCGTCGATGACGCCCTGCGCGTGCGCCTGGACGACATCAAACCCTTGTTGGCGGGCAAACCCCTGCGTGCCTGCAATTGAGCCGGTGCCAGCCCCAGCGCCGACTCAGCCGTTGCCGCTAGGACGTGCCAAACACCACGATGAAACGTGCGCCGGGTGCTGCCTGGCCGGGCCGGGCCGGCTCCAAGATCACCTGCGCGTGGTGGTGGCTGGCGATCTGTGCCACGATCGACAAACCCAGGCCGGAGCCGTCCGCCTCATTGCCCAGGGCGCGGTAAAACGGCTGAAACACCAGATCTTTCTCGGCCTCAGCAATGCCCGGCCCGGTGTCTTCCACCTGCAAAGTCAGGGCGCGCTGTGAGTCACCGGCACAGACGCGCACGGTGACCATGCCAGGTGACGCCAAGCTTGAGGGGGTGTAGGCGATGGCGTTGTCGATCAAGTTGCGGACCATCTCTTTGAGCAATGTCGGGTTGCCCTCGACGCCCAAGCCGGGTGAACCTGCGGATGGACCTTCAAAACCGAGGTCGATATGTTTGTCCAGGGCGCGTGGCAGGCAATCCTGGATGACGTCGGTGGTCAGCGCCACCAGATCACAGGGTTGACGCGCCATGGCGGTGCCGCTGCCTTCGGCGCGGGCCAGTGCCAGCAACTGGTTGACGGTGTGGGTGGCGCGGATGCTGCTGCGTCCGATCTGGCGCAAGGAGTGCTTCAATTCGTCGGCGCTGGCGCCTTCACGCTGGGCCAAATCGGCCTGCATGCGCAATCCGGCCAGCGGCGTTTTCAGCTGGTGGGCGGCATCGGCCAGAAAACGTTTTTGCGTGGTGATCGAGTCTTTCAGCCGCATCAACAGGTCATTCACCGAGGCCGCCATCGGCGCGATCTCCAGCGGCACCTCTTCAATGTCCAACGGACTCATGTCGTCCGGCCGGCGCGCCCGGATGCGCTCCTCGAGCTGGTGCAGCGGCTTGATCGCCTGCGCCAACGCCAGCCAGATCAGGAACACCGCCAGCGGCAGGATGACAAACTGCGGCAACATCACGCCTTTGATGATCTCGGTGGCCAGGACTGAGCGTTTCTCCAGGGTCTCCGCGACCTGCACCAGCACCAGATGGCTGTTTGCCGGGTCGGGTTTGACCCAGGTGTAGGCGACCTTGATGTCGCTGCCCTTGAGGGAGTCGTCGCGCAGGCGCACGTCGCCAGGCAAAGCGGGTTCGCCTTCCGGCGGCAAGGGCAGGTCGCGCTCGCCACTGACAAATTCACCGCGCAGGCCCAGCACCTGGTAATAAATGGTGTCGGTGTCGTCGGCGCGCAAGAGTTCGCGGGCGGGCTGCGGCAGGTTGAACACCATGCGCCCGCTTTGCAGGGTGACCAGTTGCGCCAAGGCGCTGACGTTGTACTCCAACGCCCGGTCGAACGGTTTGCCGGCGATGCCTTGAGCCACCAGCCAGGTCAACACCAGGCTCACCGGCCACAGCAGCAACAAGGGCGTCAGCATCCAGTCCAGAATTTCGCCGAACAGCGAGCGTTGTTCGCGTTTGAAAAGGTTAAAGGCCATGTTGCGGGCTGATGGCTGGCAAGTGCCCGATGACTGCGCGTTGCGCCATGACTTCGCTGCGCTTCAATGACGCGGCTTCACCGCATGACGGGGGAATTCTGTCATCGCGCTAAGCGAAGTCATCTCGGCAAAGCCGAGGTCATCTGTCATCAAGCCCTCACCCCGGAATTTTTTCCAGGCAGTAGCCCAAGCCGCGCACCGTAGCGATGCGAACCGGGCCTTTCTCGATTTTTTTGCGCAAGCGGTGGATATAGACCTCGATGGCGTTGTTGCTGACCTCGTCGCCCCACTCGCACAGGCGCTCCACCAGCTGGTCTTTGCTGACCAGGCGTCCGGCGCGTTGCAGCAAGACCTCCAAGAGGCCCAGCTCGCGCGCCGAGAGTTCCACCATCTTGCCCTCAAGCGTCGCCACGCGGCCGCTTTGGTCGTAGGTCAGCGGGCCATGTTTGATGAAGTTGCTGGTGGCGCCGGCGCCGCGGCGGATCAAGGCGCGGGCGCGCGCTTCGAGCTGCGGTAGGCGGGAGGGGTTGG
>JANNYX010000595.1:0-4526 GCA_031410295.1 Rhodoferax sp. | reverse complement strand
GCCGTTTGCCACGGCCACTGCACTGTTGTGCGGCCCCTGGGTGATTCTCCACCTGGGTTGGCAGGCGTTGTGGTGGCTGCTGGCGGCGCTGTCATTGATCTTGGCGGTTTGGGTCTGGCGAGTTGTGCCAGCGGATCCTCAGACCGGCGAAAAATCAGCACCCTTGCCGCGCGTTCAGGCCTGGGGTCGCGTGCAACTGACGCTCAGCCGACGCGGCCCCTGGTTGGTGGCGCTGTGTTTCTCGGTCTACGCTTGCCAGTGGTTGGCGGTGATCGGTTTTTTGCCAACGATGTATGCCCAGGCCGGCATCGCCCTGGGCGCCACAGCGGGCTTGACAGCGCTGGCGGCCGCCGTCAATATCGCCGGCAACGTCGTTTCAGGGCGGCTGTTGGGTGCAGGCAAAGCCCCGCAACAATTGTTGTATGTGGGTTATGGGGTGATGGCTCTGTCAGCGCTGTTTGCCTATTTCGATCTGACACCATGGGTCGGGCCCGGCAACGCATTTTTGATTCAATACGTTGCCGTGCTGGTGTTCTCGATGGTCGGAGGTGTGATTCCCGGCACCTTGTTTGCGTTAGCGGTGAAACTGGCGCCGTCGGAGTCCACCGTGTCCACGACCATTGGCTGGATGCAGCAGTGGTCCGCCATTGGCCAGTTTTTCGGTCCACCGCTGGTGGCGCTGGTCGCCAGCCGGATGGGGAGCTGGCAGTGGACCTGGGTGGTCACCGGGTTTTTTGCGTTGGCGGGAATGCTGCTGGCGCGTCAAGTTGCAAATTTGTCAAATGAGCCGCCGCGGCGCTTAACCCTGTTGAAATGAGACTTTTTGTGCCTTGTGATCCCTCTGAGGTTATTGCCAACACTCGCCATTGGCTTGAGCAAGCTGTGATCGGACTGAATCTGTGTCCGTTTGCCAAGGCTGTGCACGCCAAGGGGCAGATCCACTATGCCGTGAGCCAGGGCGAATCGCCTGAGCAATTGCTGGACGACCTCAGCGTTGAGCTGCTTGGGCTGGTGGCGTCGGATCCGCAGGTGCGGGATACGACGCTGTTGATTGCCCCCCTGTGTTTGCCGGAATTTTTGGCGTTCAATGATTTTCTCGCGCGGGCCGATAAGGTTTTGTCCGGGCTGGACCTCGAGGGCGTGGTGCAGATCGCAGCCTTTCATCCGGATTTCGAGTTTGCCGATGTTGCGCCGGGCGACATCACAAACTTCACCAACCGGGCACCCTACCCAATCCTGCATTTACTGCGCGAATCCAGCGTGGCACGGGCAGTCAAGGCCTTTGAGCAACCGGAAATGATCTTTGAAAAAAACAAGGAAACAATGAGGGCGCTCGGACGCGCCGGCTGGGACCGGCTGAATGTCAACGCGTTCGGGTCAACGGGGCGATGATGCGCCGATGAAAACCAAACTAACCACCGTTGCAGCCGCAGCGCCCGCTGAGGGCGTGCTTGCGCCCGAAATTCGCGCCGGTCAGTCGATCGAGTTGTTGAAAGAGTTGCACATCCTCACCCGCGACGGCAAGCTGAACCAGGATTCGCGGCGCAAACTCAAACAGGTGTACCACCTGTACCAATTCATCGAAAAGCTCCTGCTGGAGTTGCCCGATAACGGCAGAACCGCCACCCTGGCGGATCATGGTGCGGGCAAGTCGTACCTGGGCTTCATCATTTATGACCTGTTTTTCAAAGGTCAAATCCGGCATCTTGCCCAAGGGCAAATATTCGGCATTGAAACTCGTCCCGAGTTGGTCGCCAAGTCAGAGGCTTTGGCACAACGGCTGGGCTTTGACCGAATGCGATTTCTGAACCTCAGTGTTGCCGAGTCCGCGGCTTCTGCCGAGTTGCCAGCCACCATTGACGTCGTCACAGCCTTGCACGCCTGCGATACCGCGACCGATGACGCCATCGCATTTGGCCTGCAAAAACACGCCAGATTCATGGTGCTGGCGCCGTGTTGCCAAGCGGAAGTGGCGCGGGTTTTGAGCAGCGCCAAAGCCTTGAATTTAAGCCGCACGCCGCTGGCTGAGTTGTGGCGCCACCCGCTGCACACCCGGGAAATCGGCAGCCAGATCACCAACGTCTTGCGCTGTCTGTATCTGGAAGCGAACGGCTACCAGGTGACGGTCACCGAGCTGGTGGGTTGGGAACACAGTCTCAAAAACGAGCTGATACTGGCGCGTTTCACGGGTCACAAAAAGCGCATGGCTGCTGACCGGTTGAGGGCGATTCTCAACGAATTCGGCCTGCTCGAGTTGCTTCAAACACGGTTCAAATTGCCCCCGGCAGCTGTTGAATCTGACGCCAGCGCGGGTTGAGGAATGCACATCAAAAGGTTTCACACGTTCACAGACTTCAGTGGTCTAATGCATCTCGCGTTTTGAGCCTGGCGGCAGCGACGCTCATTTGACTATTACACTTTTTGGAGGTTGTATGGGACTACTTGATTCTGTATTGGGCGCGGCTGGTTCCCTGCTGGGTGGCAAACAACAACAGCAACAACAAGGCGGGGTGGGCGGCGGTTTGGCCGGCGCCTTGGGCGGAATGGGTGGATTGGGTGCGTTGTTGCCGGTAATCGTGGGCATGTTGGCCAACGACGGGAAAATGGGCGGCTTGGGCGGCTTGATGGAAAAATTCAACCAGGCCGGCTTGGGCGATGCAGCCAAGTCCTGGGTAGCCACCGGACCGAACACACCCGTCACTGGCGACCAGATTGGCCAGGTGCTCGGCGGCGACGTGCTCGGTGATTTGGCGGCAAAACTCGGCGTAAGCCAGGGTGATGCGGCCGGTTCGCTGGCCCAAATGTTGCCTGGGCTGATCGACAAACTCACACCCCATGGACAGGCGCCGGCTGGTGGCCTGGGAAATTCTGGCGACTTGATGGGTATGCTGGGTGGCTTGTTGAACAAAAGTTAGCCAAAAGGTTAATTGGGGTCAGATTCCAATTATCATGATGCGGAATTGAATGCTTCACATTCCGCATCCAAATGGCAAGACTTCCCCGGCTGACCCTGCCCGGTTACCCACACCACGTTATTCAGCGCGGTAACAACCGCCAGGCGATATTCGAATCGAACGGCGATCGCCAGTTTTTGCTGAACCTTCTGGCAGAAAATGCGCAGAAGTTTGACGTTGCGATTCATGCCTACGTGCTGATGAACAACCATTTTCACCTGCTGGCCACGCCGCAAACCAGTGACGGCTTGCCGCAGATGATGCAAGCGGTGGGGCGGCGTTATGTGCGCCTGTTCAACGACTCGCGGGGGCGCAGCGGCACACTCTGGGAGGGGCGCTACAAATCCACGCTGATCCAGACGGATCGTTATTTGCTGGCATGCATGGTGTACATCGACCTGAACCCCGTGCGCGCCGGAATATCGCCGTCGCCGGAGGAGCATCTGTGGTCCAGTTACGGGCACTATGCAGGATTGCGCGTTGACCCCTTGGTCACGCCTCACCCGCTCTTCTGGCAACTCGGAAACACCCCCTTTGCGCGGGAGGCTGCCTACGTTGACCTGGTTCGCCACGGAATAACTGACCAGGAAAAGGCCGCCTTGACCCAGTCTGTCCTGCGCGGATGGGCCTTAGGAGAGCCTAATTTTGTAACTGAGCTACAAGAAAAGACCATTCGACGGGTCAGCAAAGGTGCAGTTGGGCGTCCGTTGATGTCTAAAAGTATCAAGAAAAAAATCGTATAGGCCGACACGTAATATAGATTTATTGCTATTATTTTTAATATGTCCCTAATTAAACATTAAGGATTCAATTCATAAATTAATTGGAATCTGACCCCAATTAATTTATTTGAAATGGATGTTGCAGCGCACTAAAATCTTTGCTCGTTTAAGTTTTACCTTCGGATTTTTAGGAGAGCGCTTGTGACCCAGGCTGCAGAAATTGCCCATCTTCAACAACACGGGTTGTATTCATCAGACCAGGAGCATGACGCTTGCGGCGTCGGTTTTGTCGCGCACATCAAGGGGCACAAGAGTCACGACATCGTTAAAAACGCGCTGAAGATTCTTGAAAACCTCGACCATCGCGGCGCGGTGGGAGCCGACAAACTGATGGGCGACGGCGCCGGCATTCTGATCCAGCTGCCCGATGCGCTGTACCGTGAAGAAATGTCGGCCCAGGGCGTGACCCTCCCGGCGCCTGGGGAATACGGCGTCGGCATGGTGTTTTTGCCCAAGGAACACGCCAGCCGCCTGGCTTGCGAGCAGGAACTGGAGCGCGCCATCAAGACCGAAGGGCAGGTGCTCCTGGGCTGGCGCGATGTGCCGGTCAACCACGACATGCCGATGTCGCCCACCGTGCGCGCCAAGGAGCCGATCCTGCGCCAGGTTTTCATTGGCCGCGGCAATGACGTCATCGTGCAGGACGCGCTGGAGCGCAAGCTGTATGTGATCCGCAAAACCGCCAGCGCCAACATCCAGGCGCTCAAGCTGACGCACAGCAAAGAGTATTACACGCCCACCTGGTCGGCCAGCAGCAGCCCCTTATAGACGACGGTGCGACTGGACATGC
>JANNYX010000594.1:0-1847 GCA_031410295.1 Rhodoferax sp. | reverse complement strand
CTTACGTGCTGACCACACTTGCCAGTTTTGGCATCATCCTGCTGCTGGCGCGTGAAGGCTTCGAGAGCGAAGAGATCTCGGACTTTGCTGGCCTGAACCAGCGCAGTCCCCTGTATGCGGCGGTGATGGCTGTGTGCATGTTTTCACTGGCGGGCATTCCGCCCATGGTCGGGTTTTATGCCAAGTTGTCGGTGTTGCAGGCGCTGATCGCCTCGGGCCAGGGGCTGCACATCGGGCTGGCGGTGTTTGCCGTGATGATGTCGCTTGTCGGTGCGTTTTATTATTTGCGGGTTGTCAAGGTGATGTATTTTGACGACCCGATTACGGCATCCACGGTGTCTGCGCCAAACGATGTCCGTGTTGTGTTGTCGCTCAATGGCGCCTTGATTCTGGTATTGGGCATTTTCCCTGGCGCCTTGATGACTCTGTGCGCCAACTCAGTGATAAAGATGTTGGGCACTTAGCCGGGCGGCAGGCTCGGCAACAAAGGCTCATTTAAACGCTGTGTCTCAATCCGCCGCCGCCTGGGCGCTCGTACTGCTGGCGTTTTGTGCCGCCAACCTGCCGTTTGTCAACCATCGCCTGATGGCGGTCGTTGTGATGAACAAGCCCAAAACAATCTGGTTGCGCCTGCTGGAATTGTTTCTGTGTTATTTTCTGGTAGGCGGTGTCGGTTTGGCCCTGGAGCAGCGACTGGGCCAGATTGCCCCGCAAAAATGGGAGTTTTACGCCATCACTGGCGCCCTGTTTGTGACCTTTGCTTTTCCAGGATTCGTTTACCGCTATTTGTTGAAACACCGTTAACCTGCCCTGAGAAATCTGAAATTGTTCCGATATGAAAGTTCTTGATCTTCAATGCGGATTCCAGCACGTCTTTGAAGGCTGGTTTGGCTCTGAAATCGACTTTCAGACGCAACTGGGTCGCGGCCTGGTTTTGTGCCCCCTGTGTGGCGACGCGACCATCACCAAACGCCTGAGTGCGCCCCGGTTGAATTTCGGTGCCGCCAAAGCTGGCCAACGCGAAGAAGCGACGGTCAAGGGTGAAGGGACGGGCAGCGACAATACCTCTGAAGTTGCCCGCGAAAAATCACACGAGGTGGTGGCCGGCACACAGCAGGGGCAGGCCTTGATGACCGCCTGGATGGACATGGCCCGTCGCGTCTTGGCCAATACGGCAGATGTTGGTGATCAATTTGCTGAAGAGGCGCGCAAGATCCACTACGGCGAAACCCAGGAGCGCGGCATCCGCGGCCGTGCCACGCGCGACGAAACCGAGGCGCTGCTGGATGAAGGCATCGCCGTGATGCCGTTCATGTTGCCTGAGGCGCTCAAGGGGCCGGTGCAGTAGCCTCGGCCAGCTTCAAGGGTAAAGCCCGCGCAGTTCCCGCGCATGCAAAATGCGCTGGCAGGCCACGATGAAAGTCGCTGTGCGCAAACTCACCTGCTTGTCCTGAGCCACTTGCCAGATCGCGGCAAAAGCCTCTTTCATGATGCGCACCAGGCGCGCGTTGATTTCGTCTTCGCTCCAGAAAAAGCTGGAGAAATCCTGCACCCACTCAAAGTAGCTGACTGTCACGCCACCGGCGTTGGCGATCACGTCAGGGATCACCAACACATTGCGCTCTTGCAGGATATCGTCGGCCTCTGGCGTGGTGGGGCCGTTGGCGCCCTCGATGACCATGCGGGCGGTGATGCGATGGGCATTGCGCTGTGTGATTTGTTGCTCCAGCGCGGCCGGGATCAGGATGTCGCAGTCCACGTCCCAAAACGCGTCGTTGCCGATAATTTCCGCGTTTGAAAAACCGGCCACACTCCCTGCCTGCGCCACGTGTGTCAAGAGCGCCAGC
>JANNYX010000593.1:0-1802 GCA_031410295.1 Rhodoferax sp. | reverse complement strand
GGCGTCCAGCGGCACGGCCTACACGATGATCGCGACCCTGGTGCAATTGCTCGGCGAGGACAAGGCCTTCGATTATCTGAAGGGCCTGCACAAGAACGTCAGCCAGTACACCCGCTCGGGTACCGGGCCGATCAAGGCGGTGGCGCGCGGCGAAACGGCGGTGTCGGTCAGCTTCGTGCACGACGGGCCCGGCGAGAAGATGCAGGGCTTCCCGGTGGAGACCATCACGCCGGCTGAAGGCACAGGCGCGGAAATCGGGTCGATGACCATCATCAAGGGCGCGCGAAACCTGGAGCTGGCAAAAAAATTCTACGAATGGGCGCTCACGCCGGCAGCACAGGAGATGGCGGCGGCGGCCAAGCAGTTCCAGTTGCCCTCCAACAAGGCCACCAAGGTCGATCCACGCATTCCTGATTTCAAGACCATCAAATTCATCAACTACGACTACGCCAAATACGGCGCGTCCGCCGAGCGCCGCCGCCTGATTGCGAAGTGGGAAAAAGAAGTCAATTCGCTGCCCCGCTGAGCATGGGCTGGCATCCGTGATGCGGGCAGAACCCAATCGCGCCATCCGGGTCTGGGTGGTGCTGGGGCTGCTGGCCTATGTGGCCTTGCCCTGGTACGCGATTCAGGACACCGCCTGGTACAGCGTGATGCCGCAGATTCTTGGCGGCTCCGAGACCGCCAGCGGCCTGGTTCAGGCGCTGGTTCATGGCCGCAAATGGCTGCTAGTGGGGCTGATCGGGCTGGTCATCGCGGCATCTGGCCTGTCTCAGCCGCCCGGGAAAAAACAAGCCGCCTGGCTGCTCACGGGCGGCCTTGTCGGCCTTCTGGGCCTCTTGGGCAGCGCCTTCCTGATTGGCGCCAAAGGGTGGTCGTTTGAGGTGTTGAACACGCAATTTGGCGCATTGGCGGGCCACCAGTTTGGCATCGGCATGGGTGCCTTTGTCGCCTTGGTGGCGCTGCTGGTGCTCACGTCCTTTGGCACCGCGCGCATGGGATTTTTCAAGGGTGACCTTTTCGTGGCGGCGGCGGTGTTGGGCTCGGCCTGCCTTTTGCTGCTGTTCATTGCCTACCCGGTCTCAAAAGCGCTGTACGGAGCGTTTCTTGATGAAGAGGGGGGTTGGTCCTTCTGGGCCCTGGTTGGCAGGATCGGCAATGAGCGGATTTGGGGTTTGAACTGTCTCGCCGGCGGCGTGCGTTGTGGTGTTGCCTGGAATACCCTGTTTCTGGCATTGCTGACCGCGGCCGGCACCACCGTTTTGGGCACCTTGATGGCCTTGTTGGCCGAACGGGCCTCCAGCCCGCGCCTTCAGACACCGCTGCGTGTGGTCGCGCTTTTGCCGATCATCACGCCCCCGTTTGTGGTTGGCCTGGGGCTGATCCTGTTGTTTGGCCGCGCCGGCGTGGTCAATCAATTGCTCGAATGGGCCTTTGGCATTACCCCCACGCGCTGGTTTTACGGCGCTTTTGGCGTGTGGATCGCGCAAATGTTCGCATTTACGCCGATTGCCTTCATGATCATGCGCGGCGTGGTCCAGGGCGTATCGCCCAGCCTCGAAGAAGCCGCGCAGACGCTCAGGGCGTCGCGCAAAGCCACTTTTTTCAGCGTGACCTTGCCCTTGCTCAAACCCGGCCTGGCCAACGCCTTTTTGGTCGGCTTCATTGAAAGCATCGCCGATTTTGGCAACCCGATTGTTGTTGGCGGCCAGTTTTCGGTGTTGTCCACCGACATCTTTTTTGCCATTGTGGGGGCCCAGTATGACCAGGGCCGGGCGGCGTCGTTGGCCTGGATATTGACC
>JANNYX010000592.1:0-2184 GCA_031410295.1 Rhodoferax sp. | reverse complement strand
CGTACATCGTTTACCTCGGCGGTGGCTACATCTGCACCAGCGCTATGAATGCGGCTTCTTTTGAAGCGCTGTATTCGGCGTTTTCGCGCATGCACGTGCAAAAAACCTGGGACGGCATCATGAACGCGCCGGTGAATCTGGACAACATTTTGTTGGCCGAAATGTTGTGGGCGGCATTCAAGTCGCTTACCACCGCCATCGCCATCCTGCTGGTGATGCTCGGTTTGGGCATTTCGCACAGCCCGCTGTTACTGGTGGCGCTGCCGATCCTGCTGATAGTCGGCATCACCTTCAGTTGTATCGCGCTGGTGTTCAATGCGCTGGCCAAGGGTTACGACTTTTTTACCTATTACTTCACGCTGTTCATGACACCCATGATGTTCCTGAGCGGCGTTTTTTTCCCGCGCGAGCAGTTGCCGCCGTGGCTGCAAAACGCTTCCGCCAGGCTGCCCATGACCAATGCCGTGGAGTTGGTGCGGCCGCTCTTCATGAACCGCTGGCCAGAGCAGGCGTTGCAGCATTTCCTCATCCTGGCGGTCTATGCGACAGGCAGCTTTTGGCTCGCTCTGGCGCTAACACGCCGGCGGTTTGCGAAATGAACCTGGCAGCGGCTTAAGCCGAAGCCCGGATCATGTCTGCCGCCTTCTCGGCAATCATGATCACCGGCGCATTGGTGTTGCCGGCCACGACGCGCGGCATGATGGAGGCGTCGACCACGCGCAGGGCGTCAATGCCGCGCACACGCAATTCGGCGTCGACAACATCCAGCGGGCCGTTGCCCATGCGGCAGGTGCCCACCGGGTGGTAGATGGTGTCGGCGTGGTCGCGGATGAATTGTTCAATTTGTTTGTCGGTCTGGACCGTGGCCGATGTTGCGGATTCTTTGCCGCCATACCCCGCCAGAGCCGGTTGCGCCAGCAGATTGCGCATGGCTTTGAAGCCTTGCATCAGCCGCGCCATGTCTTCAGGTTCAGCCAGAAAATTCGGGTTGATCAATGGCGGCGCAAACGGGTCATTGCTGGCCAGGCGCAGGCAACCCCGGCTCACCGGGTGGAGCAGGCAGACGTGGCAGGAGTACCCCATGCCAAAGGTGGTGGTGCGGCCATGGTTGACCAGTTTGCCGATGACGAAGTGGTATTGAAGGTCGGGCACCGGCTCTGACGGGTTCGACTTTACAAAGCCGCCGGCTTCGGCGAAGTTGGTGGTCAACATCCCCGTGCGGTGTTTGCGCCACTCAAAAATACCTTTCACGGCGCGCAGCAATCCACCCAGGGTGATGCCAAACAGGTCTTTGAGGTGCGGCGCGGTGTGCACCAGCACCACATCGACATGGTCGTGCAGGTTATGACCGACGCCGGGGAGGTCTTGCACCACCGGGATGCCGTGGGCAGTGAGGTGGGGTTGGGGGCCAACGCCCGAGAGCATCAAGATCTGGGGCGACTGCAATGCGCCCGCGCACAGCAGGACTTCACGCGCGCATTTAAGCTGCTGCAGCGCGCCACCCTGGTGGTATTCCACGCCCACGGCGCGTTTGCCATCGAGCAGAATGCGCGTGGTGTGCGCGCCGGTGATGACCTTCAGGTTGGCGCGGCCAAGATTGGGCGTGAGGTAGGCCTTGGCGGCGCTGAAACGCTCGCCGTCTTTATGGGTTACCTGGTAAGTGCCAACGCCTTCCTGGCTGGCGCCGTTGAAGTCGGCGTTGTGCGGATATCCAGCCTGTTTGGCTGCGTCGACGAAGATCGATGCAAAACGGTTCGGGCTGGTGAGGTCTTTAACATTCAGCGGCCCACCGGTGCCGTGGAAGGCATCGCTGCCGCGTTCGTTGTGTTCGGCGCGTTTGAAGTAGGGCAGCACCTCGGCGAACGACCACCCCGCGTTGCCTTCGCCGGCCCAGGCGTCGTAGTCGCTGTGCTGGCCACGCGCGTAGATCATGGCGTTGATGGAGCTGGAGCCGCCCAGCACCTTGCCGCGCGGCTGGTAGCCGTGCCGACCGTTCAGGCCCGGCTGCGCTGTGGTCTCAAACGCCCAGTTGGCCTCGCCGTTTTTGGCCAGCACCGCCAGCCCGGCCGGGCAGTGGATCAGCACACTGCTGTCGGGCGGCCCCGCTTCGAGCAGTGCCACCCGGACGCTGGGGTCTTCGCTCAGCCGGTTGGCCAGGACGCAGCCCGCAGAGCCGGCCCCGGC
>JANNYX010000591.1:0-6097 GCA_031410295.1 Rhodoferax sp. | reverse complement strand
GGCAAAATTTGGCGCGGTCAATGTGCGGAAAATCCCAGGCACTCGGGATACCGGCCAAAGTGCCGTCGAGTGCCCAGGTAAAGCCATGTACCGGGCATTTGAAGTGCCTCACGTTGCCATCTTCACAACGCAGTTGGGTGCCCCGGTGCAGGCAGGAATTCACGTAGGCGCGGATTTCGGTGGCACTGGTGCGCACCACGATGAGGGAGTCATGGACGATGTCGTAAACCACGTGGTCGCCCACGTTGGGAATCTCCTCCAGTCGGCAGGCCATCTGCCAGGTCTTGCGCCAGATTTTGTCCACCTCGCGGTCGTGCCAGTCTTTGGAGAAATAACGCTCAACGGAAACGTCTGCGCTGCCGAGTTGGGTGGCCGGGGACTCCAAGCGCAACACCGCGGGCGCCGGGTTTTTGTCGTTGGCCAAAACCTCCTGCACGCTGGGACGCGGCCGGAATTGAATCGTGGACTCATTCATCGTGGCCTCCAAATCGCTTTGAGCTGCCTCACTGGGCTTTGGTGTAGTCCGAAATCACGCGCCAGCGGCCGTCTTGAATCTGCGAAACACGCGAGGCATCGGTGCCCAGGCGGCGTGTCGGTGAAAAACTCATGTCCGAGGAACCAAAAATATCGGGCGGCACGGTCATGGTGTCCATCGCCTTGATGAAGGATTCGGTCGTCAGATTGGGCCCGACCTTTTGCGCCGCCCGAATGAAGATGTCAATGATCTGGTAACCGTAAATTGACACCGTGCCGGGGTCTTCATTGAACTTGGTTTTGTATTTGTTGGCCCAAAAACGGATCGGTTGTGACGCTTCATCCAGGTAGGGGTGTTGCACCGTCATGGTGGAATAGACGCCATCCATCGCCTTGCCGCCAAGTTTTGGAATCAGGTCGGTATAGGCTGCGTTGGCGCTCAGGTAGTTCGGGTTGAAGCCGGTCTTGCGCGACTCGCCGATGGTGCCAATGGTTTCGCGGATGATGGTTCCCAAGACCACCAGGTCGCAATTGGCGGCCTTCATCTTCGCCACCTGCGACGAAAAATCTGTCGCGCCGCGCTTGAACGACGTCTTCTCGATCAAGTCCATGTTGAGGGTTTTCAGTCCGGCTTCCGCGCCGCGAAATACCTCCAGGCCAAAATCGTCATCCTGGTAAATGGTGCAGGCGCGTTTGGCGTTTTTGTCCTTCACAAGTTTCGGCAAAGCCGTGCGAATCTGGTCGTAGTAGGTGACGGCGAAGGAGTACTTCAGCCGGTGGAAAGGCTCGTACATGTCCCGCGCGGCCGTGATGGGCAGGAAGTTGATGACGTTTTTCTCAAACTGTATCGGCATCGCGGCGTTGTTTTGCGCGGTGCCGACGTGGCCGGCCATGATGAAAATCTTGTCCTGGTTCACCAGTTTTTGTGCCCCCAATACGGCCTTCTTCGGGTCGTACCCCGAGTCCTCCAAGAGCAGCTTGATCTTGCGGCCGTGCACGCCGCCTTGCTCGTTCAGTTCGTCGATGCGCAATTGCATGCCGAAACGCGCCTGTTTGCCAAAAGAGGCCAGTGGGCCCGACATATCCTGGATCGTCCCGACCAGGATTTCAGACTTGCTGACGCCCTGCTGCGCTATTGAAATAGTAGCTATCTGAGCAAGTATTACGACGGCCAATAGGCGTTTTGGTTTCATAACATTTCCTGATCTGGAGTCAACGGTACATGGCCTCAATCTGCGGCGAATATTTTTTCTCCACCAGCTTGCGTTTGAGCTTCATGGTTGGGGTGAGTTCCTCGTCTTCGGCGCTGAGCTGGGTCTCCAGCAGAAAAAATTTCTTGATTTGCTCGACCCGGGCAAACTTCTTGTTGACCCGGTCCAGCTCGGCCTGGATCAAGTCCTGAACTTCTTTGGACCGCGTCAGGCTTTCGTAGTTGGAGAACGGAACGTCGTTGTCCTGCGCGAATTTTTCCACATTCTCCTGATCGATCATGACGATCACCGTGAGGTAGGCGCGTTTGTCGCCGACCACCACCGCGTCGGTGATGTAAGGTGAGAACTTGAGTTCATTCTCCAGCTCGCTGGGCGTGATGTTCTTGCCGCCGGCAGTGATGATGATGTCCTTCATGCGGTCGGTGATCTTGAAGAAGCCGTCGGCGTCGACACTGCCGACGTCACCGGTGTGCAACCACCCATCTTTGTCAATGGTTTCGGCGGTTTTTTCCGGTTGGTTCAAGTACCCCATGAAGACACTGCGGCCCCGGATCAGCAATTCTCCGGTGGTGGCATCAACCTTCACCTCCATGCCGTTGGACGCCGGACCAATCGTGCCGGGCTTCATTTTTTGCGCCGTGGTGAAGGTTCCCAGAGCGCCGGACTCGGTTTGCCCCCAGCCTTCGAGCATCGGAACACCCAGCGCCAGGAACCAGCGGATCAAATCCGGCGAAATCGGCGCCGCACCTGACAGCAGCGCCCGCGCCCGGTGGATGCCGATCATCTTGCGCACGTTGTTCAGTGACAACCATTGCGCCAGCGTGAACTTGAATTTCAGGAAGGGCTCTATGGGCTGGCCCGCCAGGGTCTTGTTGGCCACTTCGGCGCCCACACCAATTGACCAGGCATACGCCATTTGTTGCAGTGGCGAGGCTTCCTTGATGGAAATCACCACGCCGGAATAAAACTTTTCCCAAACGCGCGGCACCGCGAACAGGAACGTCGGTGCGATTTCGCGCACATTCTCCGGAATGGTCTCCGGGTTTTCGACAAAGTTCAGCACGCAGCCGCTGTAGACCGAGGTGTATTCACCAATCACGCGCTCGGCAATATGGCACAGCGGCAAAAAACACATGCGCTCGTCAAGGTCAGACTGGGGCAACGCCACACTGGCCTGGCGCGCACTGTGCACCAGCCCGCCGTGGCTTTGCATGGCGCCCTTGGGTTTGCCGGTGGTGCCAGAGGTGTAAACCAGGATCGCCAGGTCTTCGGGTTGGCAGGATTTCACCCGTTTCTCGATGGCCTCTGGATGCTGTTGAAGATAGGCGCGACCCAATTCACGCAATTGTTTCAGCGAGATGATGCCCGGGTCGTCCAGATCGCGCAGGCCCTCCATGTCCAGAACGATGATCTTGCGCAGTTTGGGCAATTGGCCACGCACCTCCAGCGCTTTGTCGAGTTGCTCGTCATCTTCGACAAACAGAAGGCAGGTGTCGGAGTCTTCACACAGGTAATGCACCTGGCTGGCTGCGTCGGTGGGGTAGATGCCATTGGTGACACCTGCCGCGCTCAGGATCGCCAGGTCACACAGGACCCATTCGACGATGGTGTTGGAGAGGATGGCTGCGCGTTGGCCCGGTTCGAACCCCAGACTCATCAAACCGCCGGCGATTTCACGCACGACCTGGGCGGATTCGTTCCAGGTCCAGCTTTTCCAGATGCCGAGTTTTTTCTGCCGCATCCAGACCTTGGCGCCCCGTTTTGCCACCGCATTCCAGAACATCTCGGGGATGGTTTCACCCGCCATCAGGATGTCGTTGTTGAGCTCGTATTTCGTCAGAGTCCACAAGTTAGACATAGGCCCCCACGCTCCCGCACTTCGTGTCGTCGGTGCCCCGTGGCCCGTCGAAAAATTGCTCTGAATTGCTGAAGATCATTTGGTCTACCTCCAGTTCTTTTTCTTCTTCCAGCGCCGCTCGCTGCGCTGGCCTTCTTCCTTCATGCCCAGGACGAATTCCTTCACATCATCTTTTTCGCGCAGGCGGGCACAGGTGTCCTCCATCACGATGCGGCCGTTTTCAAGCACATAACCGTAGTCCGACGCATTCAGCGCCATGTTGGCGTTTTGCTCCACCAAGAGGATGGTGGCGCCGCGCTCGCGGTTGATGCGCACGACGATTTCGAAAATCTCCTTGGTCAGCTTGGGCGACAAACCGAGGCTGGGTTCGTCCAGCAGGATGAGTTCGGGGTTGGCCATCAGCGCCCGCGAGATCGACAACATCTGCTGCTGGCCCCCCGAAAGCAGGCCGGCGTCTTGATCGGCGCGTTCTTGCAGGATCGGAAAATAATCGTAAACCGCTTCCAGGTCTTTGGCCACACTGTCACGGTCTTTGCGGGTGTAGGCGCCCATCGCCAGGTTGTCGCGAACGCTCAAGAGGGCAAACACTTCGCGCCCTTCGGGCACATGGCTCAAGCCGCGTTGGACAATGTGCGCCGGGTCGCGCGCGGTGATGTCTTCGCCCTTGAATTCAATTGAGCCCTTGCGCGGGTCAATGATGCCCGAGATGGTTTTGAGAATCGTTGTTTTGCCCGCGCCGTTGGACCCCAGCACGGTGGCGATTTCGCCTTTGCGCACTTTGTGGCTGACGCCACGGATGGCCTTGATCGGGCCGTAGGCGCTTTCGACGTTGAGCAGGTTCAGCACCACCGGCTGATTGGCGAAGTCGGCGCTCATGATGGTGCCCCCACGCTTGCCGCGTTGCCTGCTGCGCTGCCCCCTGCGGGGGCCTTCGCATCTTGGGGCGGCCCGTCGCTGCTCAACCTCCTCAAGGAAGACACATCGTCCACCGAACCCAGGTAGGCTTCAATCACGCCCGGGTCGTTTTGCACTTCGCGCGGCGTGCCCATGGCCAGCACCTCGCCCTGGTTCATGGCCAGCACGCGGTCTGACACCTTGCTCACCAGACTCATGTCGTGTTCCACCATCAGCACGGTAATGCCCAGCTCGTTCTTGATATCGGCAATCCAGAACGCCATGTCGTCGGTCTCTTCCACGTTCAAGCCGCTGGAGGGTTCGTCCAGCAGCAGGAGTTTCGGTTCCGTGCATAAGGCGCGCGCCAGCTCGACGACCTTGCGCACGCCGTAAGGCAGACCGGCCACATGGGTGTCGCGATGGTGTTGCAAATCCAGCAGGTCGATCACCTCTTCGGCCTTGTGGCGGGCGGTGATTTCGGCCTCACGCGCGGTCGCGGTAAAAAACAGGTCTTGCCACAGGCCGGACTTGCGGTGCGTATGGCGGCCAATCAGCAGGTTGTGCAACACCGAAGCGTTTTCAAACAACTCGATGTTCTGGAAGGTGCGCGCAATGCCCATGGAGGCGATTTTGTGCGCCGGCTGCGCCGTGAGTTTTTCACCTTGAAAAGTGATTTCACCCGAGGTCGGCGTGTAGAAGCGGCTGATCAGGTTGAACACCGTGGTTTTGCCTGCGCCATTGGGGCCGATCAGGGTGAACACCTCACCCTTTTGGACATCGAAACTGACGTTGTTGACGGCCTGCAAACCGCCAAAACGCATGCCGAGATTTGTTGCGGATAAAAGAGTTTGGCTCATTTCAGCCTATCGGACTTCTGGAAGGATTTTTGCCGCTTGAACATGCCTTTGCGGTAAAACGGAAAGAGTTGCAGGTAGGTGCGAATTTTGAGCCAGCGACCGTACAACCCCATCGGTTCAAACAGCACAAAGGCGACCAGCACGACACCGTACACCAGCCCCTGCAAACCGGGCGCCTGGCCGACTGCGGCAGGCAGGTAGTCTTTGGACAGCGCTATCACCTGCGGCATGGTGATCAGGAAAATCGCGCCCAAGAATGCGCCATGCACCGAGCCCAAGCCGCCGATGACGATCATCAACAACAAATCAATGGATTGCAAAATATTGAACTGCTCGGGTGAGATGAATTGCAGCTTGTGTGCGTACAAGGCGCCGGCCACACCGGCCAG
Organism: Rhodoferax sp.; assembly: GCA_031410295.1. GTDB lineage: Bacteria > Pseudomonadota > Gammaproteobacteria > Burkholderiales > Burkholderiaceae_C > JANYCG01. Next base: position 414 of record JANNYX010000591.1, on the reverse strand, counting down.
CGCGGCGGAAATTGCAAACGAGAGGGTTTTGTAATAGGCCAACTGGATGCCCATGCTTTGCGCGGAAATTTCCGAGTCGCGGATGGCCACGAAAGCCCGGCCAGTGGGTGCGCGCAGCAGGTTCAAAATGGCCAGCGTGGCGATGACCGTGATGACCAGGCACAGGTAATAAAACTCGTTGCCGCTGTCCAGCGTCCAGCCAAACAGGTTGGGCGCCTTGATGTGTTTGCCGGCATTGCCCCCGGTGACCGACTCCCAGCGCGCCAGCACTTCTTCGACAATGAAACCAAACGACAAGGTGGCCATGCCCAGGTAAATGCCCTTGACGCGCAGGGCCGGCAGGCCGACGACAAAGCCCACCACCGCCGACAGCGCCGCCGCGCCGATCAGGGCGATCGGAAACGGCACGCCGGC
>JANNYX010000590.1:0-4536 GCA_031410295.1 Rhodoferax sp. | reverse complement strand
GGCCAGCCGCAGGGCATGGGCGTGCAGCAAGGCGCTGACCGATGGCGACGTGTTGGGGTTGATGAGCAGGAGCTTACGCCTGGGCCGCAGCGATTGCCAGCCAGAGCACCGCTTTCAGTGCCATTTTGATCGCCTGTTTTGGCGATCCGGGCCTGCTGGCCTTGCGCGAGCGCAGCAATGTGCCGGTCACCGGCCTGGCTGAAGCGGCCTTTGTGGAAGCGGCGAAGACCGGACGCTTTGCCATCGTTACTGGCGGTGCGCGCTGGCAACCGATGCTGGAACGGTTGGCACACAGCCTGGGATTTTCTAGGCAGCTCGCTGGCATTCAAACGGTGCAACAAAGTGGCGCCGAGTTGGCGCGTGACCCGGTTGCCGCCCAGGCCATTTTGTCGAAGGCCTGTATCGACGCGGCGCGGCGTTTTGACGCCCAATGCGTGATTCTGGGCGGTGCCGGATTGGCAGGCATGGCCGGGCTGATTCAATCGGCGGTCGAGCTGCCGTTGATTGACAGCGTGGCCGCTGGCGTGCGCCATGCCCTGAGTCGCCCGCCGCTGGCTGTCGATGCACATCGGGGTTTCGATTTTCAATGGGCCCATCTCTCACAAGAACTCACCGCAATGGGAGCAGTACCACCATGACAGCCCAAGAAATCGTCGAAGAGTTTCTTCGCATCATCATGATTCCCGACCCCGTGGCTGCCCGCGCATTTGTGGCGCCGGACCTGCGCATCCGCTTCACTGGCGCGCGCGAGATGCAGGACCCGGGCGAGTGCACAGCCTTCAACGCCGGTCGCTACGCCTGGGTCAAGAAACGATTTGAGCAAACCGACGTGGTGGCCGGTGCAAGCGACGACGAGGCCGTGGTTTACAACATTGGCACCCTCTACGGCCAATGGCTGGATGGCACGCCGTTTGAAGGCAACCGTTACGTGGACCGTTACGTGGTGCGGCGGGGAAAAATCGTGCAGATGGACGTCTGGAACGACAGCGCCGAGCGCATGCTCTTGCGCGCTGGCCTGTGCCAACCCTGGACGATCCGAAGCTGAAGGTCGGCCATGTCGCCCTTCAAACCGATTCCCGACAGCGGCCGTTTCCCCTACAGCCCGATCACAGCGCGGCCCCAATACCGCTGGCCCAATGGCGCGCGGCTGGCGGTATACATCGGCTTCAATCTGGAACACTTTGCCTTTGGCGAGGGGCTGGGGGCTTGCATCGGACCCACTTCCGCGCCGCCGGATGTGCTGAACTACGCTTGGCGGGAATATGGCAACCGGGTGGGTGCCTGGCGCTGTCTGGAGCTGTTCACCCAGCTCGCCATGCCGGTTGGGGCGATTGTCAACACCGCCTTGTATGAGCACTGCCCAGCGCTCGTGGCGGCCTTCACACAACGCGGTGACGAGCTGATCGCGCATGGCCACACCAATGCGGTGCGCCAGAGCGATTATTCAGAAGAGGAAGAACGCGCGCTGCTCGCGGGATGCCGCGAACGCATTGCGCAGCGAAGCGGTACTGCGCCCTCGGGCTGGCTGTCACCGTGGATCGCGGAGACCCGGACGACACCCGACTTGCTCAGCGAAACCGGTTACAGCTACACCCTGAACTGGTGCCACGACGATCAGCCAACGCTCCTGCGCACGCGCAGCGGCCAACCGCTTTGGTCAATACCTTATCCCCAGGAGCTCAACGACATTCCGATGATCATCGCGCGCCAGATGGATGGCAAAGACTTTGCCGACATGATCGTCGACAACCTGGACGAAATGCGGCTGCAAGCCGCACAGCAACCCCTGGTGATGGGTGTGGCGCTGCACCCCTACATCGTCGGGCAGCCGTACCGCCTGCGCCATTTGCGCCGCGCCCTCACCCACATCGCCCGGGCCCGCGACGCCGGTGACATCTGGTTGACGACGCCTGGCGCCATCTGCACGCATGCCAGCTCGCACACGCCTGATGCATTGGCGCCCATATGGCCATTTACTCCAGTTTGACGCCAGTCTCTTTCACCACCTTGCCCCAGCGTTCCAGTTCCTGCGCCAGGTAAGCCGCCATCGCCTCCGGACTGGTGGGTGCCACTTCCACGCCAGCGTCTGACAGCGCCTTGGCGGTGTCCGGCGAGGCCATCAGTTTGGCGATTTCGCCGTTGAGTTTCATGACGATATCGCGCGGCGTGCCAGCGGGCGCGAGCAAGGCCAGCCAGACCGAGGCGTCATAACCCGCGACACCCGCTTCCTGCATGGTTGGCACATCGGGCAACTGCGGGATGCGTTTGGCAGTGGTCACGGCCAGGGCTTTCAATCGACCCTGTGGCACTTGGGAGAGCGCATTGGGCACCCCCGCGAAGCTGCTTTGCACGACACCGGCCACGAGGTCCGTGGTGGCCCCGGCGCTGCCCCGGTACGGCACGTGTTTCAGGGGCGCGCCGGTCATCGACACGAACAGGCCACCCATCAAGTGCTGCGCGCTGCCGTTGCCGCTGCTGGCGTAGTGCACCGTATCTGGCGCGGCTTTGGCGAGTTTGATGAAGTCTTGCACGGTGTTGACGGGCACCTTCGGGTTCACCAGCAACACATAAGCCGAATCCACCAGTTTGCCCACCGGGGCAAAGCTCTTGATCGGGTCATACGGCATGTTCTTGTAAAGCCAGGGGCTGATCACATGCGTGCTGGAGACCATCACCAGGGTGTAGCCGTCGGGGGCCGATTTGGCGACGAAATCGGTGCCGATGGTGGAGCCCGCCCCGGCTTTGTTTTCGATGATGAAGTTTTGCCCCAGCGCCGCCGACAGTTTCTGGCCCAGGATGCGCGCCACCACGTCGGTGAATCCGCCCGGCGCGAAGGGCACGATCAATTTGACCGGCTTGTTGGGGTAAGGGGCGGCACTCTGGGCCCAAACGCCTGACACACACACCGCAGCAGCCAGGGCGATGAATGGCTTTGACAGGCGATGCCCGAACGGTTTGCAGGTCAGCGGCATGGGAATCTCCAGTCAAATTGCTCGGCCGGTTCAGCCCAGATAAACCGGGTCCGGCATCGTGAAAAAGCTGTTCAAGATCGAATACACCATCATGTAGTTTTTCTGCTGGAAGCTGGCATGGGAGATACCCGCCATCACGCTGAACTGCTTGTTCATGTTGGGCAGCAGTTTGTAGTAGTTGATCAGGTCGTCCAGCGCCGCAATGCCGTCGTGCTCGCCACGCAGAATGATCGCCGGCACGGCGATCTTGCGCGGGTCCAGCAGCGGCAGCTTCGAACACATGTCGACGTAGGTGCCGGTCGGCATCGAATCATCCAGCGCCAGGATGGCGTCCGCAAAGGCTTCGACGGTCACCGCGTCGGCGGTGCCCGGATGGTCGCGCTGAAAAATGCTGCGCACAAACGGCCGGTCAATCGGGCGCCGGTTTTTGGCTTGAAACTCGGGCAGTTTTTTTCGCCGTTGTTCCAGCGTCGGGCTGCCCTCACCGGTCCAGACAAACGCATCCAGCGCGATTTTGCCGACGCGCTCAGGGTAGCGCTCACAAAACAGCGCTGCCTTCAGTGCGCCGCTGGAGATGCCGTAAAAAAACATCGATTTCACGCCGCGGGCGGCCATCACATAGGCGCTGCCCGCAGCGATGTCATCTGCGCCATTGTTGATGTCGAAGTTGATGTTGCGGAATTTGCTCGAGCGCCCGTAACCCTCGTTGTCCATGGTCCAGGTGTCAAAACCCTGGTCGGCAAACCAGTCCATCGCCGAGGACCAGGGCCGCCCTAGCACGCTCAAATCAAAGGTTGGCTGCGACGCCATGGAAGAGCCGTGGACGAAAAAAATCGTCCCCTTGCAGGGCGCCGCCGGGTTGGCCTTTTTCTCCCACAGGAAGAGTTTGACCTCACCGTCGGGGGTAGTTCTGCTGGTCCAGTGTTCCGAGCCGCCGGTCCATTGGACCGGTTTCGCCATGTCTGTCATGCAACGCTCCTTCAACAGTTTGCAATTCAGCCTTCGACCACTTCACCGTCCAGCGCGTCCAGCAGGTCCGGAATCAGACCTGAGAGCTCGGCCGTCGCGATCGCCACATCGGCATCAAACCCGTCGTCTTTGCCGCTGGCCGGGCCCGCCTCCAGCACCACATCCAGAAACGCCAGCTTCTTGATTTGCAGCGAATCCGTTAGCACCAGGGATACCCGGTCTTTCCAAGTCAGGGCAACGCGGGTCGGCTGTTTTCCGCTTTCGATGTGCAAGCGTACTTCGTCAATGTCGAGCGCATGGCGCGCATAGCGCACCACGGCCTTGGTTTCGTCGGCCGCCTTGAGTTCACATTCGCGGTCAACACTGAAGGCCTGCGGCGGCTCCTGCGTGGTAAGCCACTGCCCCATCGCCACCGCGGGTGAGGTGGTGGTGTTGACCAGGGTCACGGCAAAACCATCGAGGCACTGCACCAGCAGCGTCACCACCTCGTCGGCCTTTTTCGGGCTGCTGGCGTCGATCACCAGTTGTTTGGCCTTGGGGTCGATCCACACGACCACGCTGGAAATTTTGGTGAATGCCTGTGACAACAAGGCAT
>JANNYX010000589.1:0-2448 GCA_031410295.1 Rhodoferax sp. | reverse complement strand
TGAACGAGATCACCTTCAATGCCACCTTGATCGCTGAAATGCGAGCCATCGCCTTCGTCAAACGCCTGCTGGCCGACGGCAAGCTCGACCCCAAGCGGTATAAGGACGTGTTGATGCACCGCATTGACGGTGGCGAGGTGCTGGAGGCGTTTCACGCGTCGACCAAATCGGCGCTCGACGCCAAACTGGTTCACACCTTGCACGACCTGGGTGTGAGCTGCGCCAGGCAATGGCTTGGCAAACACTTCCATCAATTGGGAGTGGCGGCGTCGGTAAATATCGCTCGCGATTATCTGGACGACCTGCGGGTGCCGGCCCGCTGAACACAGCGCTTGGCAATGTCGCCGGGTTTCCGGGTTCAGGGCGATCGGTGCAGCCGGGGCGAGGACAGCGCCGCGATCTGGTCGTTGGTGGCGTCGTCAATCTGCCGGTGTTTCGCCAGCAGATTGGCGCTGGCCAAAAGCAGACGCAGGTCTTTGACGTCTTTTACCGCAGGCGCCACCCTGATCTGGGCCAGGGCGCCATCCAGATTGCCGCCCTTGACCAGTGCGGCCACTTTGACGGCCCAGGCGCTTTGGCGCGGAGTCAATGTTTTGCCGCGTCAGGCCAACGCGGGAATGCGCAGTTTCTGCCCAGGGTAAATTTTGTCCGGGTGGCTCAACATCGGCTTGTTGGCTTCGAAGATCACCGGGTATTTGGCGGCATTGCCGTAGTAGGTTTTGGCAATGGCCGAAAGTGTGTCGCCACGCACTACGTCGTGGTACTGCGACTCATCGGCGGGTTCCGCGGCCACCAGCATGTTCTCGACATGGGTCACGCCGGCGACGTTGCCACAGCAGAGCGTCACCTTTTCAACCGCCTCCTGTGTCGGAGCGTCGCCTTGCACGGTGACGGTGCCAGTCTTGCCATCAAACATCACGAATAGGCCCGACAGGCCCAGGTTTTGCGTCTCGATGTAGGTGGAGATGCCTTTGGCGGCCGCACTGTTCAATTCGTCGAGCGTGGGCTGCACGGCCGGATCGGCAGCTGCCGCCTGGGCGGCTTTTTCAACGTCTTTGTGACCGAACAATTTTTCGCCGGCTTCCTTGATGAAACTGAACATGCCCATGGTGAAACTCCCGAAAAGGTGGAATGAAACGTGGAAAGAAGCGCCAATGTACCCTTAATTTCTGCTCGCTCTGTGACATTGACGTTTCAATTCGATTGCGCTTGAAGCACCCAGCGCCGGCGCGTTCTGGCCAGTGCGGTTGCCACGCGGGTACATTGGCCAGATTCGATTCTGAATGGAAGGGGTTCCATGCCCGATATTGCAAAAATCCAGAGCCTGCTTGACCCGATTTTCCCGGGCTTGATGGGGGTGAAACTTGTCGAACTCGCCGAGGATCGCGTACTCGCCGAAATGCTGGTGCGCCCCGATTTGTGCACCGCAGGCGGCATCTTGCATGGCGGCGCATACATGGCCTTTGCCGACACCCTGGGCGCGGTGGGAACGGTGGTCAATCTGGCGCCGGGCAAACGCACCACGACCACCGATTCCAGCACCAAATTCATCGCCGCAGCGAAGGTTGGCACGTTGGTCACGGGCGAAAGCATCGCGTTGCACCGTGGCCGCACCACCATGGTTTGGCAAACTTCTGTCAGAAATTCCGAGGGGAGGCTTTGCGCCCTGGTGACGCAGACCCAGCTGGTGATTGACGCCAAAGGCTGAGTCGCAGGTCATAGAACACATTGCGCTTCGTCCACCAATCCGTCTTCGGCCCTTGTGCCATCGCCGGCAATGGCGTCAATACATCAATACGTCAATACATCAATATGTCAATACATCAATATGTCAATACCAATGATCCGATGCCGGTAACCGTGCCGGTCTGGTTGATGCGCGTAATGCCACCTGCGGGCGTCACGCGGTAAGAGTCAACTTGGGTGGTCGCAGCTGAACCTACGATCGTCAGAACCTGAGTCAGGTTGAGAATTGCGGTGTTTGCTGTATCAGCCAACACAGCGTAGGAAATAGTGTTTGTTCCGAGGAGTTGCGTTTTTGTGTTATCCACCCAGGTGTTGAATGTGCCGATGGTGCCGGAGGTGCCGACTGTTGCCGTAGTAGGAATCACCACAGGCCCGGCCGGGACGGAATAGGAGCCGGTGGAACTCCCGGTACGCGGGCTGGCGAAACCGACCAGTTCATTGTTTGCGTTGAGAAAAATATTTGTGATGCTGGTGGTCTGCGGTCCAGCAGAAGGCGGAACACCAGGGACGGACACAGTCGTGTTGCTGACGAATGTTTTGGTTTTTGTCCGCGCGGGCAAGTTCTCAAAAGTGGTGTTGATCACAGGGGTTTGTGTCACCGAGCCGCTGCCGCCGATAGTGGTCGGAACGCCTACAACCGTAAGGACTCCACTGATGGTGTAGTTGTGCGCAGCGACGTCATTGAAGTCGTTGGCGTAGGCC
>JANNYX010000588.1:0-2877 GCA_031410295.1 Rhodoferax sp. | reverse complement strand
CGGTAACTTCCCATGCTTTTGCCTTTGCCATCTTCACTCCGCGCGCGGGTATCGCGCATGGAACACCATTATCCTTTATTTACGGATAAATTCTTAGTCTTTCAGTTTTGTCCATCCAGTTTCTCCTTTCGTTTGCTTGGCGGCTCACGATTGAGAGTTTCTGCGATGGACACCTGCCTACGTACACGTCAAACTTCTACTGCCTCCCCGGCACAGCCGGGGGATCTCCTATTGGATTAGAATAAGGCCGACATAGAATAAGCATAGTTTGCTATATATAATATAGCAACTGGATTTGATCGTTTCGATTGATTTGACCGCGTTATCGCAGCACGGCCCACCACCCGCGCCCGGCAGCGAGCGCCGAGACGTGATTGCGCGGCGCTGGATCAGGCGGTTGAATCAGGCGATTTTGCGAGCGCGCGTGCGGCGTTTTACGGAAGCAACTGTGGCAGCAACTTTGCCACCCGCGGCGGCTTGGACCAGCTGCGTGGAACGCGCTTCAATCTTCTGGGCAACCTTGCTCACGACAACTGCGGCCGGGACGGCGGCCACAGCAATTTTGTTCAGGGTTTTGTTGCCCGTGGCTTTTTCGAACTTGGTGGCATTCACAGCGACTTGGTGCACGCCTTTGGCAGCGAGTTGAACCGCGCGGCTGATGGCCAGGTCGGCGCCGTCGCTGTAAAGCGTGATGCCCTTGATGTAATAACCACTGATTTTTTTCTCGGCTGAAAGTGCGTTGTTGCGAACTTCGGCGCTCAACTGTTTGGCTGATTTCGCCAGTGCGGTTTCCCAGCGCTGCTCGACGATGCCGGCTACGCGCTCGTTTCCGACCCGGTAGGCGTTGACAAGGTTTTTCGCCGTGTTGCCATAGGTCTGGATCAGGTCGCAAGCGACGGAAGACAGGTTTTGTGTGTGCATGGAGAGATCCTTTTGTGAATGTGATTCGGTGAACGCAATTCTGTTCCCATGCGCTAGTGGGCACACCTTAAAACCGGCCCTTTTCGTAGAGCGGCACCTCTAGCCTCTTAACGCCATGCTCAACACCGTCGTCAGCGTTGCGGCATGTCCTTTACGCCAAATCCCAGGCTCACGGTGGCATCGTGCGGGATGGCGGGCATGGTGGCGTTCCAGTCGGTCCAGGCTTGGCGCATGGCATTCAGTCGTGCGGGTTCGTGTGGCGCCCGGTTGGCGCGCTCGCGCTCGTCGGCAGGCAAATTGAACAGGTATTCGAAGCCGTCCACTTTCAGATATTTCCAGTCGCCGTCGCGCAGGGCGCGCTGGCTGCGGTGGTTCATGCGCCAGTGCAGCGGGCGTTTGAAGCTGTGCGCGGGGTCTTTCAAAACGGCCAACAAAGAGATGCCATCCAGCGGGTAATCCGGATCGGCCGACACCCCCGCCGCGTCCAGCAGCGTGGCTGACCAGTCCATGGTCATGCACTGCTGGTCGCTCACACCACCGGGCCTGATGGCGGCCGGCCAATGGGCAATCCAGGGCACCCGAATGCCGCCCTCGGTCAAATCCATCTTGCCGCCCACCAGCGGCCAGTTGTCGGAGAAACGCTCGCCGCCGTTGTCACTGGTGAACACCAGCAGCGTGTTGTCGAGCTGCCCATTGGCCTTGAGCGCCGCCATCACCCAGCCGATGCCTTCGTCCATATGCTGGATCATGCGCCGGTAAGTATGAATGCTGCCGCCATGCAGGTGGAACAGGTTGCCCGCCAAATCTGCGGCCATGGCGGCGTCGTCGCGCGTCTCCCAGGGCCAGTGCGGCGCGGTGTAGTGCAGGCTCAGGAAGAAGGGAGCGGATGGTGACGCGTTTTGTTGTGCCATGCGGTTCACGTAGTCAACCGCGCGCCGGGAGATCAGGTCGGTGAGGTAACCGGTTTCGTGTTTTTCATGCTCCCCTTCGTACAGGTCGTGAACACCGGTCGAAGCGCAGTGGGTGAAATAGTCGACACCGCCCGACATTGGTCCGAAAAACTCCTCGTAGCCGGATTTGAGCGGCCCAAAATGCGGGGCGTAACCTAGGTGCCATTTGCCGATCAGGGCCGTGCGGTAACCGCTCGCCTTGAGCAGGGACGGCAGCGTTGGATTCCCGGGTGGCAAACCCAGTGTGGTGCTGCCCCGGCTTTTGCTGTTGATGGGTTCTTCGGCCGCGCCACGCAGGCGATATTGGTAACGCGCCGTCATCATCGCGAAACGCGTCGGCGAACACACTGGCGAGTTCGAATAACCTTGGGTGAACTTGATGCCATTCCTGGCGAGTTCGTCGATCACGGGCGAGACCGGCGCGCGACCACCGTAACAGCCCAGGTCGGCGTAACCGAGGTCGTCGGCTACGATGAAAATGATGTTGGGGCGCGTGGATGTGGATGAAGTCATATTTAGGCCGGTTCAACTTGCTACAAAGCCGGTCGCTTTCACCACCCGCGCCCAATGCGCCGAGTCGTCCTTGATTTTTTGGGTGAGCTCGCCGCGGCTGCCGCCGACTGGGTACATGCCCGCGGCAAGCAACTGGGCGCGCACCTCGCGTGACGTTACGGCCTTGTTGAATTCGGCGTGCAGGCGCTCCACCACGGCTTTGGGCGTTTTGGCCGGGGCGAGGAAGGAAAACCAACCGCCCGCCTGCACCATGGGAAACCCCAGCTCGCCAAACGTGGGCACGTCGGGCATGAAGGGTGAACGCGCCCTGCCACTGGTGGCCAGCACCTTGACTTTGCCGCTATTGCGATGCGCGATGGTGCCGCCGACCACGTCAAAAAACATCAGAATTTGTCCGCCCAGAATGTCTTGCCGGGCGCCGGTGGCGCCACGGTAGGGCACGTGGGTGGCTTTGATGCCCGTTGCCGCATTGAGCATCTCCACCAAAAAGTGC
>JANNYX010000587.1:0-3356 GCA_031410295.1 Rhodoferax sp. | reverse complement strand
TTTTGGGAGCCGGACAGACTTGTGTCCGCTGCCGGGTCTCTGGCTGCCAGACCAACCTGCGCAGGAATACGCACCAGGAAGCGCGAACCGCTGCCCAAAGTGGAGCTCGCACTGATGTTTCCGTTCATCAGTGAAACCAGATCGCGGCAGATCGCCAATCCCAATCCTGTTCCACCATGTTTGACGGCGACTTTGTGGCTTGCTTGCTGGAAGGCAACGAACAGTCGTGCCTGCTGCGCCTCTGACAGACCTGGCCCCGTGTCAACGACCTCGATCAAGAGCATCCCGCCGACCCAGCTGACCGCCACTTCAACCTTGCCTTTTTCAGTGAATTTGATCGCATTTCCCACCAGATTGAGCAATATCTGCCGCATTCGAAACGCGTCCATCTCCACGATGTCCGGGGTGTTGGGCGCAAAGTTTGCCTCAAGTGTGATGGATTTCCCGCCGGTCAACGGTGTCATGGTGGTGACGACATCGCCAACCAAAACGCGAAGACTCTCAGGCTGTCTGACGATATAAACCTGACCTGCCTCCAATTTGGCTTGATCCAGAATGCCATTGATCAGCGCCAGCAGATGGCGTCCGTTTCGGTCGATCACCTCGCTGTTGTTGATGCGTTCGGTCCGCCCGAGATCGTCACGCATCCAGTTGATGTTGTTGAAGCCGAGAATGGCCGTCAATGGCGTGCGAAGCTCGTGTGTCATGTGGGCCAGGAACTGGCCTTTTAACCGGTTCGATTGTTCTGCTGCAAGTTTCTCGACTTGCAGCTTTTGCGTGCGTCGAAACAGGAATATCTGGCGCCAGATGAGCGCGTTGACGTGCGCCACAATTCCCGCCAGCATAGGCATGAAGACGGCGATTGTTCGGCCCCCAAGATTGAACATCAGGACGACGCTGGCGGACGCCAAAATCAGTCCGGGGAAGGCGAGTGTTTGCAACAAGGCCAGCTTTTGCACTTGGGGATGCCCGGCTAACAATGCCAACGACAGAATCAGAAGAACGTGCGCCGCATCCAGCGCCCAATGGCGAGGACGAAAAATGAGCCCGGTCTTGATCATGATCGGCGTCGCTGCCGCCAAATAGAGGCCAGACAGGCGCCCGACTGGTGTATGGACAAAATCCCCGAGAATGGCACTGGAACTGCCAAGATAGACCGTTTTTCCGCGAAATGTCCCGGCCAGCGATTCGTATTTGATCGAGCTGCTGGCAGCCAGGGCTACCTCATAAAACGGGACAACACGCAAACGCCAGTCTTTCGGAAACCGAAGCTGAATCATGCCTTCGCCATCAACCGGCACGTCCGCACCCGAAATCTTTACACGGCGCGTCACTTGATTCAATTCAATCGGAACACCGGATACCTTCAATGCGGCAGATGCCAAAGACGGGATGACCTCGCCATAAACATAGTGCAGAAGTGGAACCCGTCGAAGAAGGCCATCCGGGTCGGCGCCCACAGTGATGACGCCTACCTGTGACCGGGCAGCAAATTTTTCAAGTGGCAAGGTCATGTCGTCCCAGGGCTGGGCCGGCCAGCCCGCGCCATGGGCCCAAGCCGCCTGACCGAGTTGCCTTCGATAATTGGAATCATGCCCGGCGCCGCCAAAGGGCAGTGAGGCGGAAGCCAATACGTTTTTGCCGGTCAACGTGGCGGCAAATTCGTTATCACCACGCCGGCTTTCGGAAAACAAGATATCGAAAACCACTGCAGTAGCGCCTGCCTGCAAAAGATACCGGTTGGCCAATGCGTAGACATCCCGGTCATAGGGCCAGGCGCCAATCTGCTTGGCCAAGTTTGCCATGGACGGTTCATCAACATCGACCACTACGACATCTGAAAAATTACCTTCAGGCGCCACCAGCGCTGCCAGCCCGTCGCCAAATTTCGCATCCATCGTGCGCCCAAGCGGCGACAGGGAAATTGCTGCCGACAAAGCCAGGCTGAAAATTGAAATCACCGCGCAGCGGCGCAGGTACCCCGCCTTTCGGATCATGGGATTTGACCGGGACAACAGGTGCTGACGGGACGGTTCTGAAAAGCAGGGATGGGTTTTTGCATGGCAGTCCTGGGCCTGCCTGCACTATATTCCCGTTCGCGGACCCCGCCTGACCGGCTTACTGCCCGTAGCGACGCAGCCATTCCTTCTCCAGCGGATCGACCCAGCTGGCGTGTGGCTCAGGGATCGTCGGCGCAAATTGCGCCACCTGGCCGGGCAAAGGTTTGGCGGCAAAGCGTTCACGTTCGGCAGCAGGAAGTTTCTCCAGCGCCAGCACGGTCGGGTCGCCCCATTGCGCGATGTCAGCTTTGCGCGCTTGCGCTTCGGGCGAGAGCAAAAAGTTGGCCAGCACCTGCGCCCCTTCCCGCGCTTTGGCGTTGAACGGAATCGCCAGAAAGTGGGTGTTGCCGATGGTGCCGCCGCTCAACTGGTAACTGGTCACCGAGTCTGCCATGCGTTTGGCGGCAATTTCATTGGCTGCCTCGTTGGGGTTGAAGGTGAAACTCAGCATCAGTTCGCCGTCGTTCATCATCTGGCGCATGGCGCCGTTGTTTTGCACAAACTGTTTGCCGTTGCGCCACAAATGCGGGTGCAGCGCGTCTAAATACGCCCACAAGGGCGCGGCCGCCTTGGCCAGCGCCTCGGGTGTGACGGGTTTGTACAAGGCCGCACGATCGGCATTGGTGTCAATCAGCGCCTGTTTGACAAAGGTGGTGCCGTGAAAATTTGGCGGGCGCGGGTAAGTCACGCGGCCCGGGTTGGCTTTGGCGAACTCGAGCAGGGCGGGCAAGGTTTTGGGTGGGGACGGTACCTTTTTGCTGTCGGCATAGAACGTGAGTTGCGCCATGCCCCACGGTGCTTCGAGGCCTTCCACGGGTTCGGAAAAATCGATGCGGGTGGTCGGTTTTCCGGCCACATCCACGTACTGAAAACTTGGCAGGCTTTCGGCAAACGGGCCAAACAACAGGCCTTCTCGTTTCATCGCCAAAAAGTTTTCGCCATTGATCCAGACCAGGTCGACAGTGCCGTCACTCAGCTTGCCGGCCGATTTTTCGCCGCGCACGCGTTTGACGACGTCGACGGTGTCGGTCACCTTTACATGTTCGAGCTTCACACCATAACGCTGCGCCACCTGGACGCCGGCCCATTGCAAATAGGCGTTGATGCGTTCACTGCCGGCCCAGGCGTTGAAATACACCGTTTGGCCGCGCGCCCTGGATTCAATCGTGGCCCAGGGCGTGCCAGTCTGGGCAAACAGCGGCAGGGCCAGGCTGGAACCCAGCAGGGCCAGGGTTTGGCGGCGGGATAAAACGGGGCTGTGGAAAGCAAGGTTTGGGTTTTCTTGGGACATGGGTG
>JANNYX010000586.1:0-4973 GCA_031410295.1 Rhodoferax sp. | reverse complement strand
TGTTTTCCACCGACTACGGCATGATCAACGTCGCCTTGCATGTGTTGTCAGGGTTGCCAGGACTGGGCTGGTTTACTTCGGGTGAACCGATTGATTGGCTGAACCGGGCGGAGAACGTGAAGCCAGCCGTGGCCATCGTGGTGTTCTGGCGCTATATCGGTTTTAACACCGTGCTGTACTTGGCCGCGTTGCAGACCATTCCGCGTGACATTTACGAGGCCGCCAAAATGGACGGCGCACGGCGTTTGCAACAGTTTTTTTACATTGCGCTACCAAGCCTGAAACCCATGATCTATTTCGGCGTCACTCTCAGCGTGATTGGCGGACTGCAATTGTTTGAAGAGCCATTCATTTTGACTGGCGGACGCGGCGGCACCGACCAGGCTGGCATGACTACGGCGATGTATCTCTACCGCACGGCCTTTGAATTCAACGACTTCGGATTGGCCAGCGCGCTGTCATGGATGTTTTTTGTTGTGGTGGCTTTGTTGACCTGGCTCACCAACCGGGCCTTCAAGCCACGGGACCGCTCCCACTGAGCAGCAATGCAATGAATACCGAAAAATTGGCGCTGCTCGCGGCCTACCTCTTGGTGGGCTTGGGCGCGGTAATTATGTTGACACCGTTCTATTTCATGTTTGTGTTTGCCACGCATTCACGCACCGAAATATTCAACCTGCCGCCACCCCTGTTCTTTGGTGACAACTTCATGGTCAATCTGCAAATCCTGACGGAAAAAATTCCGTTTTGGCGCAGTCTTGGCTGGAGCCTGTATGTGGCGCTGGCCTCCACCGCTCTGACACTGCTGTTCTGCTCCATGGGCGGATATGCCTTTGCCATGTTCGAGTTTCGCCTGAAGCGGCCGTTTTTTCTGCTGGTGATGGGCACCATGTTATTGCCATCGTTTCTGGGCATGATTCCGACCTTCATGATCATGGACGCCTTTGGCTGGATAGATCAGCCGCGAGCGCTCTATATTCCCGGCGCAGCGAGCGCTTTCGGAATTTTCATGATGCGTCAATTCATCGGTTCGTCCATCCCGAAGGAACTGATTGAAGCAGCGCGAATGGACGGTTGTGGCGAGTTGGGCATCTACTGGCGCATCGTTCTGCCACTGCTCAAGCCGGCCCTGGGCACGCTGGGCCTGATCACATTTATTGCGTCCTGGAACAATTTCATTGGCCCCCTAATCGTAATGCGTTCGCCCGAGATGTACACCTTGCCATTGGCCTTGCGCAGCATGCAAAGCCCTGTGAATACCGAGTGGGGCGCAGTGATGGCCGGCTCCGCGATTGCCACTTTGCCTCTTTTGGTGCTGTTTGCCATTTCCTCGCGCCGGCTGATAGACGGCTTGACCGCAGGTGCTGTGAAGTAATATGAAAAAGACCTTTGATCCGAACTTGTTCACAAACTTTCCTGAGAGCTTTGTCTGGGGCGTTGCCACCAGTGCCTTTCAAATTGAGGGTGCCGCAAATGCGGACGGAAAAGGAGCGTCCATCTGGGACGACTTCTGCAGGCAACCCGGCGTCATTGCCGACGGCAGCGATGGACTGGTCGCCTGCGACCACTACCGGCATTGGCAAAGTGATCTGGACCTGATCGCCAGCCTGGGTGTGGATGCCTACCGCTTTTCGGTGTCCTGGCCGCGCGTGCGCCCCGGTGGGGCCGGCTCCTGGAATGAAAAGGGCTTGGACTTCTACGAGCGACTGGTCGATGGCATGATGGCGCGCGGCATCAAGGCGCACCTAACGCTGAACCATTGGGATTTGCCCAGCGAACTACAGGCCAAAGGCGGCTGGGCCAGCCGCGACACTGTCCATCGCTTTGTGGAGTATGCGCAGGGCATTGACAAGCGCTTGGGCGACCGGCTGGCCACCCTCACCACGCACAACGAGCCCTGGGTGATATCGGTGCTGGGTTATGAGCAAGGTATTTTTGCGCCCGGGGTCAAGAGCCGCGCTGCGGCCATGCAGGCGTCACACTACCTCATGCTCAGCCACGGTCTCGCACTTCAAGCGTTGCGCGCGCAAGGCAGCAAAGCCCGGCTGGGCATTGTGCTTAATCTTTCTCCGGTGCATGGTGCCACCCCCGCGCCAGAGGACCAGGCGCAGGCTCATTTGGAAGATGGCAAGCTCTTGCGCTGGTACATGGACCCGTTGCTCAAGGGGCAATACCCGGCCGATGTGATTGCCCATTTGGGCGCGGACGCGCCGCGAGTCCAGGCGGGTGACTTGGACGCGATCAGCACACCTTTGGACTTCATGGGTGTGAACTACTACTCACGCGCCGTCGTCAGCGCAAAGGGACCATGGGACGCCAAGCAAAGCGGCCTGCCAGTGACCGAAATGGGCTGGGAGGTGTACCCCGAGGGCCTGACCGAATTGCTGGTGCGAATGCACAATGACTATCCCGTGCCGCCACTTTATATCACTGAAAACGGTGGTGCTTTCAAAGACGAGGGGCAGGACGGCCAGGTGCACGACGCCGACCGAACGGACTACATTGCGCGCCATATTGAAGCCGTGAGCAAGGCCATGCAGCAGGGCGTGCGCATGGAGGGCTATATGGTCTGGAGCCTGCTCGACAACTTTGAGTGGGCCTCCGGCTACGAAAAGCGCTTTGGCATTGTGCATGTGGACTACGCCACGCAGAAGCGCACACCCAAGGACAGCGCGCTCTGGTATGCCGCTATGTTGCTCGCGTGCAAGGGCCGCGTATCCGCACACTGCACAACGCTCGAAACGCCTGAAACGCCCGAAACGCCAATTGCTCAGTTGACAGCCGCAGGAGCATAAACGTGGGACAAGTCACCTTGAAAGGACTGCGCAAGAGCTTTGGTGCTATGGAAGTGATTCGCGGCATTGATCTGGACATTCAGGACGGCGAGTTCATGGTGTTCGTGGGTCAGTCTGGCTGTGGTAAATCGACCACCTTGCGCATGATTGCCGGTCTGGAATCGATTACCTCGGGTGATGTGTTAATCGACGGCCAACGCGCCAATGACCTGCATCCGGCAGATCGCGGCGCAGCCATGGTGTTCCAAAGTTATGCGCTGTATCCACACATGACGGTAGCCGAGAACATGGGCTTTGCGCTGAAAATGGCTGGGATAGACAAGGCGCAGCGTGCGCAGCAAGTGGGCCGTGCCGCCGAGATACTGCGAATGACCGAACTCCTGGGGCGTTATCCAAGAGAGTTATCCGGCGGCCAGCGTCAGCGTGTGGCCATTGGGCGCGCCATTGTGCGCAAACCCAAAGTGTTTTTGTTTGACGAGCCCCTCTCCAATCTGGACGCTGCATTGCGCGTGGACATGCGCGTAGAACTTTCGCGCCTGCACGCCGAGTTGGGAACCACCATGATTTACGTGACGCACGATCAGGTCGAAGCCATGACTCTGGGCGACCGCATTGCCCTCTTTAACAATGGTGCCATCGAGCAACTCGGTGCACCGTTGGAACTCTACAACCGGCCCGCCACCGAGTTTGTCGCCGCCTTTATCGGCGCACCCCGCATCAATCTGATTGACAAACCGGGCGAAGGTGCACTACCTGCCCACCTAAGTCTGTGGAGCCGATTGCAGGGTGCAGGCACAATTTCTGCCCTGCGCGTGGGATTGCGCCCTGAGCACCTGCATATGGGAACACGGGAGCAGGGTGTGCCAGCCGAAGTGGTGATGGCCGAACATCTGGGCGACTCTTCCATCATCCACCTACGTGTTCAGGGCGTGAACGGCTTGCTCAACGCCAAGGTCACTGCCAACCAGGTGAACTGCGATGCCGGCCAGATCGTGGGCCTGCTTCCGGATGCGGCCTGGTCACTTGGCTTTGGGGCCGATGGTCGCTTGTCTGATTGAGCGCCTGATGAGCCAAACCGAGAGTCTTTAGAAAATAACAGCTTCGCTGCAGTACCCCGCCGACTTGACGGACAACTAGTGGGAAGCCCCGAGCACCTGAAGGAATCTGCGTCAAATAAGGGAATCACCCTATGCGAATATAAAAAGTCTGGTCTAACATCTTTGAATGAAAGCGCTTTCATCAATTTTGTGGCGATTTCAGCGAGAAGTAACGCATACTTTTTTTGAGTAAAAACAGAAGCATCATCATGAAATATTCAAATCTCAATATTCCTCTGACAGCGCTGAGTCTGGCAACTGTCGCCCTGATTTCAGCTTGTGGTGGTGGCTCAACCGCAGGTCCGACCACCCTCAGTGGTGCCGTCATAGACGGCTACATCATGGGTGCCACAGTCTGCTTGGACCTCAATAGCAATAACGTGTGCGACACGGGTGAACCCAGCGCCATTTCAGGCAGCAACGGCGCATACAGCCTGACAGTGCCCGCGAGCGTTGATTTGGCCGCCCTGCATGTCCTGGCCAATGTGCCGACCACGGCTACTGACAACGGTGCGGCGATAACAGCGCCATACATCATGCTGGCGCCGGCCAGCATGGCGATGGTTGTCTCGCCGTTGACAACCGCTGTCTCCACCGAGATGAAGATCAACGGTTTGAGCGTGGCCAACGCCCGCATCGCCGCTAGAGGCGTTCTGGCCCTGCCTATTGACTATGATTTCTTCAAAGACCATGTCGCAAAGGCAGATGTGACGGCGGGAAACACTGCCAGTGTAATGGCCGCCGTGTTGGCGAAAGCGGTCGGGTCTGCGACACCCACCAACACCTCACTAGGTGTGGCACTTGCCACTATCAAGGCGAACGCAATCAACATTACTCCTGCAACTGTCGCTGGTCTGATATCCAGTCTTGGCCCGAGCGGAACCGTACCAGTTCCAGTGCCGGTGCCGGTGCCGGTGCCGGTGCCGGTGCCAGTGCCAGTGCCGGTGCCGGTGCCAGTGCCGGTGCCGGTGCCGGTGCCGGTGCCGGTGCCAGTGCCAGTGCCAGTGCCAGTGCCAGTGCCAGTGGCGGTGCCAGTGCCAGTGCCAGTGGCGGTGCCGGTGCCGGTGCCAGTGCCTGCCCC
>JANNYX010000585.1:0-2836 GCA_031410295.1 Rhodoferax sp. | reverse complement strand
AAGGCATAGTCTTGCGCGAGCGTGGCAATTGAGGTGCCGGCCTTGTCTTGCGCGACGGCGTTGGAGATCGCGTCCTGCGAGCTGTTGCGGCCAGTGCGAAATATGTATTTGTTCCACTTGTCACCGGTGATCGAATCCGCGACTGCGGGCTCCACCAGCAATATTTTCTTGTACTCTTCGGCCACCGGCAGCATCGCCAGCGCCACACCCGACGACGTGGGGCCAACCGCCAGGTCGGCCTTGTCATCGGAATAAGCGGTGGCAAGGAGCGATTTTCCCAGGTCAGGCTTGCCCTGGTCGTCTTTTTCAATCACTACCAGTTTTTTGCCATTGACCATCATGGTGCCGCCGGTTGCGTAATCCAGGCCCATCATGAAGCCCGTAGCGGTTTGTTTGCCATAGGCTTCGAGCGGACCGGTCTTGCTGTAAATGTGGGCAATCTTGATGTCTTTGGATTGCGCCAGGGCGACGCCCGGAAGCATTACCGCGCCGGCCATCGTGGCGACTGCGGTCAAGGCGAAAAGATTTCTTGCGAACATGCGGGACTCCTGAGG
The DNA here is from genome assembly GCA_031410295.1 of Rhodoferax sp. Classification (GTDB taxonomy): domain Bacteria; phylum Pseudomonadota; class Gammaproteobacteria; order Burkholderiales; family Burkholderiaceae_C; genus JANYCG01. Next base: position 2,282 of record JANNYX010000585.1, on the reverse strand, counting down.
AAACAAGGGAAAACTGACCCATGCCAGATGGGCTGTTGACTGAATACAGCACACATCGTGCCAACGCCATGTCTTAGGTAACTCTATGATTCAATGGGTTTTGGCGAAAGAGGGGCAACCCGGTTGACTATTTTTAATGCATATTAATTGTATGAAAAATATACATACGACTACTTTTTAGACAATGTTTTCCAGACGCTCGTACAAGGTGGCCCGAGATATTCCGAGAAGGCGTGAAGTCGCCAACTTGTTGCCCCGAGTTGCCTTCATGGCCGCTGCTATGGCACGACACTCAAGCTCGGCAATCTGCAGTCCCAGGGGCCGCGTCAGGGACGCCTCATAGACGCCGTCGATATTGGACAATCCGTCGATTGTCGACGCCAATCCCCCTGCGATAGGCGGCGGTGTTTTCTCAATTTCCACACCCGCGCCGCGCAGCACTGCCTCAAATTGGGCCGCGTCAATGGTCCGCGAATCGCTTTGCAGGGCCGCCTGCTCCAGCACATTGCGCAGCTCGCGGATGTTGCCGCGCCAGGGCTGCGCCGCCAGCAGGGCCAGCGCCTGCGGCGTCACCTCGATCTGGCCGGCGCCACCCGCGCCCCCCGCGCCAGTTGAACCGATGGCGCCGCTGTGATGCGCCATGTCTTCTGTCAATACTTCCACCAGCGCAGCAATGTCGGCACGCCGCTCGCGCAGGGGCGGCACGCGCAGCGGCAACACATTGAGGCGGTAAAACAGGTCTTCGCGGAACTGTCCCGCGCGCACCAAGCCGGCCAGGTCACGTGAGGTGGCGGCAACCACCCGCGCGTCGAAGGCCACCACCCTGTTGGAACCCAGGGGCTCGATTTCACCCTCCTGCAACGCACGCAGCAGTTTGGCCTGAAGTGCCAGCGGCATGTCACCAATTTCATCGAGGAACAGGGTGCCGCCATCCGCCAGCTTGAACTTGCCGTCGCGCCCCTTTCGCTCTGCCCCGGTAAACGCACCCGGGGCCACTCCAAAAAACTCGGCTTCAAGCAACGTGTCGGGCACGGCGGCGATGTTGATGCTGATCAGCGGACCGCTGGCGCGCGCTGACGCGGCATGGATGGCGTGGGCCAGCAATTCCTTGCCGGTGCCGGTTTCGCCCAGCAACAAAACCGGGCTGCCCGATTGCGCCGCGCGGCGCGCCTGACGCTTGATCTCCAGCGCCGCTGGGCTGGTGCCAATGAAACTGGCAAAGGTGTATTTGGCGCGGCGTTGTCCGGGCGCAGAAGGCAACAGCGGGTTGTTGCGTTCACGCGCCAGCTCGCGCCTTGCGTCGTCCAGGTCCCGCTGCAACAAGGCAAACTTGCTGATCAAGGGCTTCAAAGTGGTCTCGGGGTGGTCAAACAGCACAATGCCGATGGCGCCGATCACCGCGTTGGCCTCGTCAAACAGCGGAATGCGGCTAACGACGAAGGTGCCGGCCTTGTTGGTGAGCAAGTCGACCAAAATCGCTTCGCCGGTATCCAGCACCCGGCGCATCTGAGTGTTGGGAATCACCTCTTCGACGACATGGCCGAGAAACTGGTCGAGCGAGGAGAAACCCAGGGCCGGCAAAAAGCGCTGGTAACCCTCGTTGACCCAGACAATGCGCCCTGAACGGTCCACCAGGAACATGCCCTGGCTGGCGTTGGCGAAGACCTCGAACATCGAGCGTGCGGCCAGTTCCAGGATGCTCTGCGCGTCGCGCGGGAGGGTGTCGGGGTCGCTCATGAAGACTTGTTGACAGGGGTTTCAGGTAAATTCGCTTGCTATATTTAATATAGCAAACTATTGTTATTATTTGTCGGCCTGATGTATTATTTTTCTTAAGAAATCCATAGGACACTGCGGTAGACCCCAGTTTGGGTACGACGGGTCCACGTCTGCCGCCAGCGCGCCGACGAGCATCACGCCCACATCACCTTGTCTTTGCCGTCAAACCATTTGTCCACAGCCGGCGCCACATTCGCTTCGATCTTGGCACGCTTGATCTTCATGGTAGGCGTGAGGCAGCCGTTGTCGATGGACCAGGGCTCGTTGGCGATCACGATCATCTGCATTTTTTCGTAATCGGCAAGGCCCTGGTTGGTTTCTTTGAGCAATTGGGCAAGTGAAGTGGTGACTTCGGCTTTCACGCTGGCGTCGCCAACTTTTGGGCGCAGATCCTCGGCCAGGACCACCAGTGCGTAAGAGGCCGCCTGGCCAACACCCGAAACCATGCTCGATTCAATCATCGGGTGCGCGTTGAGCTTGTTTTCAATCGGCGCCGGCGCCAC
>JANNYX010000584.1:0-5749 GCA_031410295.1 Rhodoferax sp. | reverse complement strand
TGCAGACCAACCACCGCGTCAGCGGTTTAGTTCAACGCCAAGTTTACCGGCTAAGTCCGGTGCAACGTCCTGTTAGGTTTTGAATTGGAGACAAACCATGGACGGGCCAGCAGCGTTAACCGCTGACCCGCCATAGAAAGGTGAACTACACCAGAAGCACAATAACGACCACCAGAGCCCTGCCGAGCCTGATGATCTGTGCCACAGTGAGCTTCACCGACAGCGTGAACTCGACCATGGTTATTCCCCATGAAAGAGCGAGCGCTGAGCGCCCAGCGCCCGCGAATGCGGACGTTGGTTGGAGGGAACGAGATGGCAAGTTGGTCTCGCGTCTCTTACCCTCCTTCTGGCGGATTGCAAGACCGCCAGGGAACCCGCCCTGCACCGTGGCCACGGATTGCCGAATGTCGTGACGGCAACGTCCGCAGGGTGGGGTTCCAATTTCTTATGCATAACGTAATGGATACCGAAAAACCTGCGAGATAAAACGGTCATTGCGGATTAAAACATTCATTGAATTTCCCAAAAAGTCTTACCAAACAAGGGCATACAGCACAATACTGTCTATTTATACAGTTATAATCAAAACCGTGAAACCCGGCAGCGTCATGCTCAATTCGAGCTGCGATTTAGACCCGGTGCGCCAAGGCATTCACTTTTTGGACTATAGGCAAGTTTCGCTCGCCACGCACGCCCACAGGCTTACCCACGATTTCCCTGAGAGCAATCCGTCGATCGCCCCCCGTTATCGCCACCAACGCAGGTCGTGGTGATAAGGCAAGGGGACCGGGCTTTGGTTCGGAAAGTGCGTGGGAGCGGTCTGTCGGGAATAACAAAAATGCCCAAGCGCCAGCTTGGAAGCATTTTCGGGGCCGCGCGTGCTTCCGAACCAAAACCGCATGCCCCTTGCCTTGTCGCCGCGACCGGGCTGCGAATAACCTCGGTCTCCTGCGCCAAGCCTCAAGCCTTCAAAAACTCGGCCTTCCCGCCCAGCCAGCGCTCAACATGTTTTTCAGCCAGATCGGGGTACTTGTCCAGCATCACCGGCGCAGCGGCGCGGGCCCAATCCAGGAGCGCGGTGTCAGTGGCCAAATCGGCAAACCGCAACAACGCATCCCCCGACTGGCGCGCGCCCAGGAACTCGCCGGGGCCGCGGATTTCCAGATCCCGCCGGGCGATCTCAAAGCCGTCGTTGGTCTGCACCATGGCTTTGAGCCGCTCTTTGGCCACGTCACCCAGACGCGGGGAGTCGCCGGTGGAGTAGATCAACACACAGGCCGACGCCGCCGCGCCGCGCCCGACGCGGCCCCTGAGCTGGTGCAGTTGCGACAGTCCAAACCGTTCCGCGTGTTCGATCACCATCAGGCTGGCGTTGGGCACATCCACGCCGACTTCGATCACGGTGGTGCTGACCAGCACGCTCATCTGTCCGCCGGTAAAGAGCGACATCACGGCTTTTTTCCCGGCCACAGGCATGCGCGAATGCAACAGGCCCACCATGACGCTGGGTCGGCCCTGTTCGCCTGCTGCGCCAGCTTGGCCAGATGCGCCCTGGCCGATTCCACCCGACAACGCCTCGCTCAAATCGGCGTGGGTCTGCGTGGCGTTGCGCAGGTCCAGCAGCTCACTGTCTTCAATCAGCGGGCAAACCCAGTACACCTGGCGCCCGGCTTGCACCTGCGTGCGGATACGTTCCACCACTTCCTCGCGCCGTGCGTCGCTGACCAGTTTGGTGACGATGGGTGTGCGCCCCGGGGGCAACTCGTCAATGGTCGAGACATCGAGGTCGGCGTAATAACTCATCGCCAGCGTGCGCGGGATCGGCGTAGCCGTCATCATGAGTAAATGCGGCTCGCGCTCTGCGGTGACACTTAGGTCGGTCGCATTGACTCTGTCCAAGCCCACTGCCCCCTCCCCGGTCCTCCCCCGAGCGGGGGAGGGTTCAGAATTCGGGGTCATCTTGCTGCCGTTCTCGGAATCCGAGGCTTTGCCTCGAAGTGCCAGCCGCTGTGCCACACCAAACCGGTGCTGCTCGTCGATGATCGCCAGCGCCAGGTTTTTGAAATGCACCTTGTCCTGAATGATGGCGTGGGTGCCGATCACCAAACCCGCTTCGCCGCTGGCGATCAGCGCCAGCATGGCGCGCCGTTCTTTGGTTTTCTGGCTGCCGGTGAGCCAGGCGGTTTTGACGCCCAGAGGTTCTAGCCAGGCGATGAGTTTGCGAAAGTGTTGCTCGGCAAGTATCTCCGTCGGCGCCATCAATGCGCATTGCCAACCGGCGTCGATCGCCACCGCGGCGGCCAGGGCGGCCACCACAGTTTTGCCGCTGCCCACATCGCCTTGCAGCAGGCGGTGCATCGGCACCGTTCGTGCGATGTCGACTTCAATCTCGGTCACCACGCGGTGTTGCGCGGCGGTGAGTTTGAAGGGCAAAGAGGCCAGCAGCTGTTGGCGCAAGCTGCGCGTTTTCAGCCGCGCAAGTTGCGGCGCGCTCAGCATTTCGCGCGCGCGTTTGCTTTGCAATTGCGACAGTTGCTGCGCCAGCAACTCCTCGAGTTTGAGCCTTTGCCAGGCCGGATGGCTGTGGTCCGACAAAGCTGCGAGCGAAACGTTCGGTGCCGGATTATGCAAAAATGATAGCGAACTATGTAGATTCCATGACGGCCTTAAGCCGTTTTTAATCATGAGTTCTGGAGGAATGGTCTCCGACAGGTCAGCCCGCTCCATCCCACTGGACACCACTTTGCGCAAGTAGGGCTGCGGCAATCCGGCCACCGTGGAATACACCGGCGTGAGGGCGGTTGGCAAATCGCCGCCGGCCGTTTTGAAGCTCGGGTGCAGCATGGTGAAACCCAGCAACCCGCCTTTGACTTCGCCGCGCGCGCGGATGCGGTTGCCCACCGCCAGCGCTTTTTGTTGAGACGGGTAAAAGTTGAAAAAGCGCAGGGTGCAGGTGTCCGAGCCGTCGTCCAGCGTCACCAGCAGCTGGCGGCGCGGGCGCAACACCACCTCGCTGCGCGTCACTGTGCCTTCGATTTGCAGCGTGTCGCCCTCACGGGCGTCGGCCAGGCGGGTGATGCGCGTTTCGTCCTCATAACGCAGCGGCAGGTGCAAGGCCAGGTCAATGTCGCGTTGCAGGCCGAGCTTGGCCAGCGCCTTGTGCAACGCACTGGTGATTGGGCCAGCAGGCTTGGCAGGCGACTTGGCGGATGGCGTGAGGGGTAGCTTGGCCGGTGGCATGGCGGGCAGGAGGCGCATCGCCCGATTTTGCCCGCTCGCAACCCGCACTCGATGCCGCGCGCCGGGCGTTGACTTTCGGCGCTGATCGTCGGCGTTAACCGTCAACGTCAACGTCAACCGTCAACGACAACCGTCGGCACGTCGCCTCAGGACGACTCGAATTCGATGCGCGTCGCACGCACACGGGTGGCGCCGCCGACGGCGCTGGTGGCTACACCCTTGACTTCCAGGCGCGCGCCATTGACCAGATTGGCCACGGTGCCTTTGCGGTAGGTGACGCCAGTGCCATATTCGACCGTCACGCCACGCAATTCAAAGGTGCTGGCCGTGAGGTTGCCAAGGGTGCCGTGCAGCTCAAGTTCGCGCTCTTGGGTGGCGCTGTCTTCCACCTTCACCCGCGCCGCGATCAAGGTGCCACCGATCAAGCGCCCTTTGACTTCAACCCGGGCGCCCAAGGCCAGAGCCGCGGGCGCGCCCTGCTCAAACACGGCGGCGCTGGCATCCACCGGCACGCCGTTGACGCTGAATGCCGCAGCCGAGGTGAAGGCGGTGATGCTGCCCTCGATTTCAAACTCGTTGCGGTCGTCGCCAAAACTCTCCGGCTTGCGCAGCCTCGTGGCCTGCCACTGTGCCGGCAGCAGCGCCGGCGGCAACACGGCGGTCAGCCGCACCCGCAGCAAGGCGCCATCAGCCGGCAACACCTGCCCCTGAGTTCCCGGGGTGATACCGCTGTAGCTGATGAGAATCGGGCCGATCTTGAAGGTTTTGGCACTGGCGTTGTGGCTGGCCACCAGCCCTTGGATCTTGAAGTTTGACGGGGCGCTTTTTCGCTCGATGAAACTGGCCGTAAGTGTGTTGGTCTGCGCGTTGAGCAAGCCATGCACCTCGACGATGCTGTCGGTGGCCAACGAGGCAAAGCCGTTGGCCAAGGAGCTGTCGAAAACCGTGTTGGCGTCCACTTTCACGGTCTGGCCCAGAACCACAAAGGTTTTCAGGGTGGTGTTGGGGGATCCTTCAACACGGCCCTGGAGTTCTCCGCCGGCCGTGATGGTTTCGGCCACGACGGCGCCGGAGGTGCTGGTGGCGCTGACCACTGCCACGCACATGCCCAGTTTGAGCTTGCCGCGCAGGTCGTTGCCGTCGTCATCACTGATGCGCGCCAGCGAATCATCAATGCGCACGCCATTGGCATTCAGGATGATGGAGCCAAAACCGGTGATTTGTCCCACCGCCACCGCGCCTGCGTTGCTTCCCTGTGCACCACCACCCAAGCCGCCGCCACCGCCACCGCCGCAGCCGCCCAGCGCCAGTGCCGATCCGATCAGGCTGCGCCGGGTGATGCCCGGCTGGATGGCCAGTTGCAGCGCGCACTGCAGGGGCCGGCCAATGTGGGCAGGTGTGCCCGTCATAACAAGGCTTGGGGCTGGACGTTGCATGCTGATCTCCTTGGATCCTGGGGCGAACAAAAAAATGAACAAAATGCTTGCAGATAACATGGCCCAACACCTGCAAGCTCAAAGGCTTATGAGTGTAGATGTGCAAAATGCACATTTCAACCCGGATTTTGTAACGATTTGACCCTCATGAATTTTTTGACCCTTTTGACTCTTTTGACCCTTTTGACGCGTTGACGCGTTGACGCGTTGACCCGTTGGGTCATTGCCGTTTTGACACCTGACTCTTGCCCCACCGACCCATACACCCATAGACCCGCAATGTATGGCTGATTTGCCTCAAACAGCGCCTGTTGTGTACACCCTGAGTGACTTTGATTTTTCACTGCCGCCAGAGCTGATCGCCCAACATCCAGCGGCGCAGCGCAGCGCTTCACGCTTGCTCGATGCTTCGGCGCCAGCTCCGGTGGACCGTGTCTTTCGGGACTTGCCCGAGCTGCTCTTGCCGGGCGATCTGCTGGTCTTCAACGACACCAAAGTCATCAAGGCACGCCTGTATGGCGAGAAACCGACAGGCGGCAAGGTCGAGTTGCTCATCGAGCGCGTGCTGGGCGGCAACCAGGTGGCGGCGCACCTGCGGGTGAGCAAAAAGCCAGAGGTTGGCGCCACGCTCAGGCTGGTGTGTGCGTCTGGTCACGAGGATGGCTTGTGCGCCACGCTTTTGGGGCGCTGGCCCGGGGTCGATGGGGCGATGTTCCGCTTTGTCCTTAGCAACGACGCGGGCAGCGACCCCTACACCCTGATGGAGCGCCACGGCCACGTGCCGTTGCCGCCCTACATCACCCACCCCGATTCGCTGGAAGACGAATCGCGTTATCAAACCGTCTTCGCCAGGCAGCCGGGCGCCGTGGCCGCCCCGACAGCGGCGCTGCACTTTGACGAGGCTTTGTTCAGCGCCCTGGCGGCGCGCGGGGTGCAACGCGCCTTTGTCACGCTGCATGTGGGCGCCGGCACCTTTCAGCCAGTGAAGACGGAAAACCTGAGCGATCACCAAATGCACAGCGAGTGGTATGACGTGCCCGCCGCCACGCGCCAGGCGATTGCCGATTGCCGCG
>JANNYX010000583.1:0-7954 GCA_031410295.1 Rhodoferax sp. | reverse complement strand
AGGAGCCAGGGTGAACTGGGGGTGGGCAAGCTGGGCAAGGTCGTCTACAAAAAAATTCAAGTTGCCAAAGTGCATGTCGGTGTTGCCTATTAGGCGGCCAAAGTCGCGCAGCAGGCGCACGCGGCGTTCATCTTCTGCGCTGAGAAATCCGCGCCGTGCCAATAACTCGCAACTGGCCACCCAATGTTGCTGCGGGCCACCCACGAATGGCGCGTGGATGGCAGACAGTGGCAACACGTGCCGTTTGCCCAATGCGCCAATGCGGTCAAAGCGGAAGGATTCGAGGTAGGTGCGCTGCTCGGATTGCACAATGCGCGACGCCGCCGCGCTGACGCCACTTTGAGCCAACACATCCAATGCCAGATGTTCTGCCCATAAAAGGTCGTGCCAGCGTTCGCCAAAGGGGGTGCCGCGCGGCGGAGAAAATTTGACGACCATGCGTTCATATCCGTCTGGGCCGTTTAGATGCGCGACAAATTTGGGTTGTTCGCCTCCGGCGGAAGAACCGGCAGGCAGGGTTTGCCACACGTCCGCTGCGATACGGTCGTAGTGTGTACCACGCAAGGCTGCGTCTAACGGGGCCTCAGGCAGGAGTTCGCCGGTTTCGTCGCCCAGTGAAAACGCGCCTGGCGCATCATGCTCAGCATCCAAGATGGCGTGCAGGGTTTGGCCCAGAGTCCATTCGTCCGGGTTAGCGCTGGCAAAGCCCAACTGCTGGCCTCGCAAACGACCCAAAAAACCTTGTGGGCGCAGGCTTTGCAAAAACCACGGCAATTGGCCCTGGCTGATAGACTCAAAGTCGCCAAATCGGGGTTCCCCCTGAACCCGCACGTGCCCGTCACCGATTAGAAAAAGCGTGCCCCAGCGGGCGCTACGGCCAGCCGCATCGGTGGCAAACAGTGGTTGTTGTCCCGGCCAGCGGCTAAAAATACTTTGTACTTGCGCATACTGGGTGCTGCGACCAGCGCCAGCGATCAACAAGCCCGCCGACGGGTTTGCCGCAAGCTGCGCGAGGGCGCGCGACACAGCTGGCTGGCTCTTGCCTGTGGCAACTCGCAATTGCGCAGCAGTCCACATGCCGCGCGTGGGAAGCAGGGCTTGGATGTGTGAGGAAAGTCCGTCTAGGGGCATAACTCGAATTTTACTGGAATTTATAAAAACTCAATAAATTCAATAATATCAATGTATTACATATAAAAAGAATAGTAAATGAATATAAAACTTCTCAACGTTGTAATAAAGACCAGGACCGCACTTGGCGGCAATTTAGCGTCGCCAGCAAATCTGCTACAACTACGGAAGCAATAAAAGTTAAGGAAGATCAATGGCAAACACGCTGGGTTGGATTGGTTTGGGCCGCATGGGCGAAGCGATGGTCAAGCGCTTGCTTAAATCCGGGCATGGCGTCAACGTGTGGAACCGCACGGCGTCAAAGGCGGCGCCACTGGTTGAATACGGGGCAAGCGTTTCGCCGTCAAAAGCTGCGCTTGCGGCCTGCGACATTGTGTTCACGATGGTGTCCACCACCGATGACTTGAAGCAAGTGTTGTTTGACGAGGCTGGCTTGTGCAGTGGTGCGCAGAAACCCAAAGTGGTGGTGGACAGCTCGTCCATCTCGCAGGAAGGCTCTGCCGAAATTCGCGAACGGCTCGAAGCCATGGGTGTGGCTTACCTGTGCACACCGGTATCGGGCAATGCCAAGGTGGCCAAGGCGGGCAAATTGTTGATGGTTTCCAGCGGCCCCAAAGCACTCTATGATCAGGCCGAGCCTTACCTGCAGGCCATGGCACGCAAGGTGATGTGGGTGGGTGAAGGTGAACTGGCCCGCATCTGGAAAATCGCCCACAACACCATGTTTGGCGTGGTGATTCAAAACCTGTGCGAGATCACTGTGTTGGCTGAAAAGGCCGGCATTCCGCGCCACGTGTTTCTGGAGTCGATCAACGACTCGGTGCTGGGCTCGATGTACACACGTTACAAATCCCCGGTGTTGACCAACCTCACCTTCGACCAAGTCACCTTCACGCCCAAGCTGCTGCTCAAGGATATGGACCTGGGCATGGCAGCGGCCAAAAAGTACGGTGTGGCGATGCCCGCCGCAGCGGCCACGCGCGAGTCGGTGGCGCGCATGGTGGGTCATGGTCACGACAATGTTGACTTTGCCATTCTGCTACAGGAGACGGCGAACGATGCCGGGCTGAAGCTGGTGTCGGAGAACAAGCTGATCGACGACGGACTGGCGGGGCAATCATGAATTTTCAGTTCGGGCTTAACTTGTCGAAGCCTGTGTTGCCCTTAGACAGGCTCAGGGTAAACCTCGCGCCGCCATGACCCGCACGCTGATCCAGAACGCCCACATCATCACCCTGGACGACCAGGGTGAGCTGGCGCAAGGTGATGTGCTGGTCACCGACGACACAATCACCGAGATCGCACCCGCCATTCGCGTTGACGACACCCAGGTTGTGGACGCCGCAGGCTGCATCATGATCCCTGGCCTGGTCAACGCCCACATGCACACCTGGCAGACCGCTCTGCGCGGCTTGTCCGCCAACTGGACGCTGCTTGAATATTTCCAGAAGATGCACGCCGGGCTGGCGACGGTTTTTGAACCTCAGGATCTGTACATTGCCACCTTGGTCGGCGCGCTGAATCAACTGAACTGCGGCGCCACCACTTTGGTGGATTGGTGCCACAACAACAAGACGCCGGCACACAACGATGCGGCGGTGCAGGGCCTGCTCGAGTCTGGGATTCGTGCCGCGTTCATGCATGGCACCCCAAAGCCCGAGCCAAAACCGGGCGAAACGCCGTTTTGGGAAATGCCGCACCCGCGCAGAGAGGTCGAACGGCTGTTGAAGGCGCATCAGGGCAAGGCGCTACTGAGCATCCATGCGGCGGTTCTGGGCCCACACTACTCGACGCTGGAGGTGGCCTTGCAAGATTTCCGCATGGCCAAAGAGCTTGGACTCATCGCTTCCATGCACCAGGGCGGCGGTCCCGCACGCACACCCGACGGCTGGGAAAAACTGGAGCAGGCGGGCCTGCTGGGCAGCCACATCAATATCGTGCACGGGCATGCACTGAGCGACGGACAACTCAGCCGCTTCTGCGACCTGGGCATGAGTTTTTCTGTTGCCGCAGAAAACGAAATGACGCAGGGCCACGGCCATCCCATCACCGGGCGCCTGCTCGCCCTGGGCAGGGCGCCGTCATTGGGTGTCGATCTGGAGACCGTCGTCAGCGGCGACATGCTGAGCCAGGCACGCGTCGCGCTGGGCATGCAGCGCAGCCTGGACAACGTCGCCTACCGCTCGACGCATGATGCGATACCGGCCACATCCACAGTCACCACACGCCAGGCCCTGGAATGGGTCACCGTCGAGGGGGCGCGCATGCTGGGCCAGCTCAACCGCATCGGTACCTTGAAGGCCGGCAAGCAGGCCGACCTGGTGTTGATACGGGCAGACGACCTCAACATGCAGCCCATCCACAACGCGGCGAGCAGCGTCGTCATGCAAACCAGCCTGGCGAACATTGACAGCGTGATGGTGGCCGGCCAATGGAGAAAACGCGGTGGAAAGTTGCTGGGTGTGGACCTGCCGCCGAAACTTGCCGCCTTGCGGGCCTCCGGCCGCAAAATTGCCAAGGCCATGTCGATTCACTGATTCAGGTTCAGAATCACAATTCAACGACTGGAGACAAAACATGACTTCAAGATTCACCCCTCTGGCTGTGTCGTTAGGCGTACTGGCCACCGTTGTCTTCTGGGCAAACGCAGCGTTTGCCCAGGGTGCGGGCGACTATCCCAACCGGGTCATCAAGATCGTTGTGCCCTTCACGGCGGGCAGTGCCACCGACATCATGGCGCGGATCGTCGGCGAAAAACTCACTGCGTCCACCGGTCAGCCGGTGGTGGTGGAGAACCGACCCGGCGCTGGCGGCACGGTCGGTGCAACCCAGGTGGCCAAGAGCGAGCCCGATGGGTACACGCTGCTGGTGGTGTCCGCCGGCCATGTGGTCAACCCGGTGTTGTACCCGGGCATCGCCTATGACACGCTGGGTGATTTTTCGGGCGTGACACCACTTGCAGCGTTGCCCAACATGCTGGTGGTGGGTGCGGGCAGCCCTTTCAAGACGGTGGGTGAATTGATTGCAGCAGCAAAAGCCAAACCGGGGCAGCTCAATTACGCGTCAGCGGGTGTTGGCAGTGCCACACACGTGAACGCCGAGAAATTCCGCAATGTCTCGGGCATCGACGTCACGCACATCCCGTTTAAAGGCACCCCCGAAACGATTGTCGAAACAACGGCTGGCCGCGTCGATTTCATGTTCACACCGGTATTGTCGTCATTGCCGTCGGTTCGTGAGAACCGCATGCGTGCGCTGGCCGTGAGCACCGCCAAACGCTCCAGCGCCATGCCGGATGTGCCGACGGTTGCTGAGGCGGGTTTGCCGGGTTTTGTTTTTGACTTCTGGATCGGCTTGTTGGCGCCGTCCAAAACACCGCGCGCGATCGTCAACAAACTCAACGCCGAAGTGGGCAAGGCGCTGGCTTTGCCGGACGTGAAAGCCCGCATGGCAACCTTGGGAGCGGAGTCGTTGCCAATGTCGCCCGAGCAATTTGACGCCTACATCAAGGACGAGTTTGCCACGCTGGGCGGCGTCATGAGGGCGGCCCCCAAATAAATTGAGCTTGGCGGGTTCTGATGGTGCAACGGACAATCCAGCTACAGGTCAATGGGATGGAGGCGCTGGTCTGTGCCGACGAAGCGACGCCCCTTTTGTACGTTCTGCGCAATGACCTGAAACTTACCGGCACACGGTTTGGCTGCGGCAGTGGCCAATGCGGTTCCTGCCAGGTCCTGCTCGATGGTGTCCCGGTACCTTCCTGCGACACACCCTTGTGGTCGGTACAGGGCAAGGCGGTCACCACCGTTGAGGGATTGGCGCAAGGCGGCGCACTTCATCCCTTGCAATGGGCTTTTGTCGACGAGCAGGCGGCGCAATGTGGCTATTGCCTCTCCGGAATCCTGATGAGTGCAACGGCACTCTTGCAAAAAATTCCTGATCCCAGCGACGTTGAGGTGCGCGCGGCCCTGGACAAACACCTGTGTCGCTGCGGCAGCCACAACCGTATCGTGCGGGCAGTGTTGCGCGCGGCTAGCGCCATGAAGGCGGCGGCATGAGCAACGCCGAAGCAACGGCGCTACCGGCGTTGCCGGCGAGCCTGAAGGCCAACCCGCGCCTGGGTCAATGGTTGAGCATCCTTGCTGATGGGACGGTCGATGTGAGAAGTGGCAAAGTGGATCTGGGCCAGGGCATCAGCACGGCGCTGTCGCAGATCGTGGCCGGCGCCCTGGGTGTTGATTTAAAACGCGTTCGCATGCTGCCCGCCAGCACCACTTTTAGTCCGAACGAAGGTGTCACCTCGGGTAGCCTCTCGGTGCAGGAATCCGGCAGCGCTTTGCGCCAGGTCTGCCTGGAGGCCCGCGATATTTACCTCGAGGAGGCGGCACGGCAGTTAGGCATGGGCGCTGGCGCGGCGCTGCAACTACGTGTTCAGGACGGTCAGATTTTCAGCGCAAAAGGCGGTCCAAGCACGAGTTATTGGGCGCTTGCCGATGACGCCTTGCTCGACCTTGCTGCGACTGGCCGTGTCAGCGTTCAAGTGATGGCGCGGAGCCCCGGCGCATGCCATGCGGTCGGCCAATCAGTGGCGCGCCCTGACATTGCAGGCAAGGCCAGCGGCGCTGGGGCTTTCGTTCACGACCTGCGCCTGCCGGGTATGGCGTTTGGCCGCATCGTGCATCCGCCATCGACGGGCGCCGTCCTGGTTTCAACCGGCCTCGAAGAAGTTAATGCAATGCCAGGGGTGCTGGCCACACTTCGGGATGGCAATTTTCTCGGAGTTGTTGCAATCGGAGAATTCGAGGCGCTGCAAGCCTGCAAAAAGTTGGCCGCCGTCTCTTTATGGCGCGAGACCGGCAAGCTGCCCGACATGCACCAGTTGGGCGGGTTTTTGCGCACTCAAGCGCTTGAGACAACAGTGGTGGGCGAGAAGACCGCCGACCTCGCCATTGCAGATCAAGCTGGCACCCGGCGCTTCGCCGCAAGTTATTCGCGCCCTTTTCTGGCCCACGCGTCAATCGGTCCATCCTGCGCCGTCGCCCGATTCACCATAGCCAGCGAAGCGGATGTGTTGGAAGTCTGGTCCCACACCCAGGGCATCTTCAACCTGCGCGCTGATCTGGCGCTGATGTTGAATCTGCGCCTGGAAAACGTCACGGTTCACCATTTGGAGGGTGCGGGTTGTTACGGCCATAACGGCGCCGACGATGTCGCCGCCGACGCAGCTTTGCTGGCGCGGGCCGTGGCCGGTCGCCCGGTGCAGGTCGTCTGGTCTCGGGAAGACGAGTTGGGCGTCGCGCCGTTCGGCCCGGCGATGGTGATCGATCTGACGGCCGAGCTTGACGCGCAAGGCCACGTTACCCATTGGCAGCATGAGGTTTGGTCCAATGGCCATGGCCTGCGGCCCGGACGCGGCAAGTCACCGGTGCTGCTGGCAGGCACCTTGCTGGCTACGCCATTTGATTGCCAGGTGGCGGTCAACGCGCCGTTGGCGGCGGGTGGTGGCGCTGAGCGCAATTCAGTGCCACTCTATGACTTCCCGCATTGGAAGGCCACCAGCCATCGCCTTCTCACCATGCCGGTGCGAAGCTCGGCCATGCGCTCGCTTGGCGCCCATGGCAATGTATTCGCGGCCGAGTCGTTTATGGACGAAATGGCCAAGGTCAGCGAGATCAACCCACTGGCGTTTCGGCTCAATCACCTGGGCGACCCACGTGCGCGCGAGGTGCTGCAATCGGCGACTGCGATGGCCAACTGGCCACAGCGCCACGGCAGGATGCCGGAAGGCCAGGGTGTCGGCCTCGCCGTGACCCGGTATAAAAATGTGGGCGCCTATTGCGCCGTTGTGGCGTGCGTGGACGCAAGCCGTGACTTGTCTGTGACGGATTTGTGGATCGCCGTCGATGTTGGTCTGGTCATCAACCCCGACGGTGTGCGCAACCAGATCGAGGGCGGGGCCATTCAAACGGTGAGTTGGGTGCTCAAAGAGGCCGTGCAGTTTGACAACACGCGTATCACCAGCACCACCTGGGAGACCTACCCCATCCTCAAATTCTCCGAAGTGCCCAAGGTTGAAGTTCACATCATCAACCGTCCGGATCAAAAATCGGTGGGTGCGGGCGAGGCCACACACGGGCCGGTGGCAGCGGCCATTGCCAATGCGCTGTTCGACGCAACGGGAGTGCGTGTCCGTGACATGCCTTTCACGCCAGAGCGGCTGCGTCAGGCAGCCTTGGCGCAATAGACGACTGCCATTCAGAAAACTGTCCAACATCGCCACCAATCTCCCCATGCACCTTCGCGTCAATATTTTCAACACCTCCAGCAACCTGCCGCTGTTTGCGGCCATTGCCAATGGTTGTTTCGAGCGGCGGGGCATCACCGTCGAGGTGCAAAACACGCCCAACTCCGACGCGCAACGCGCCGGGCTGGCAGCAGGAAAATTCGACATTGCCCATGCCGCAGTTGACAACGCCGTGGCCATAGTGGAATCAGCGAACCAGGACGTGGTGATCGTGTGTGGCGGCGACGCCGGCATGAACGACTTGATGGTACGCAACGAAATCAGGGGTTTCGAGGACCTGCGCGGCAAGGTCCTGGCGGTCGATGCTCCCAACACCGCTTATGCACTGGTCGCAAAGAAAATCCTGAAACGCCACGGCTTGCTGGAAGGGCGCGACTACCAGGTCAAATTGGCAGGCGGAACCGGGCCCCGTGCGGCGGCTATGGTGGCAGACCCGCAACTGGCCGTGGGCATGGTCAACCCTCCGTTTTCCCTCACTGTGCGCGAACAAGGGCTCAAGAGCCTGGGCAGCCAGTTCGA
>JANNYX010000582.1:0-11206 GCA_031410295.1 Rhodoferax sp. | reverse complement strand
CTCGGGGTCAGCCACATGCGCCAGCGCCAGCTGCTGACCGACGCTGATTTCGTCTATGGGCTTGCCGGCCATGGCCAATTTTGCAGCAGCTTGGGTGATGTCCCAGCGACCACCGTAGTTGAAGCAGACGTTCAAAACAAGTTTTGTGTTCACGGCTGTGGCAGCTTCTGCCTGTGCCAATCCGGCTTTCACTTTGGCCGACAAGCCAGCACGCTCGCCGACAAAATAAAGGCGCACACCATCGCGTTTCAACTCTGGCACCTCGCGCGCAATCGCTATCGCCAGCAAATCCATCAAACCAGACACTTCCTCTTGAGGTCGACTCCAGTTCTCGGATGAAAACGCAAACACGGTCAGCACACCCACGCCTCGGGTGGCGCAGGCCTTGACACAACGCTTGAGCGACTCCACGCCCTGCCGATGTCCGGCGATGCGGGGCAAGAAACGCTTTGACGCCCACCGGCCGTTACCGTCCATCACGATGGCGATGTGATGGGGAACGGTGATGGCCGTGCTCATACAGCCATGATGTCCTGCTCTTTGGCGGCCATCAATTGATCAATTGAAATGATGTGCCGGTCAGTGATCTTTTGAATGTCCGCTTCAGAGCGTTTTTGATCGTCTTCGGAGGCGGTTTTGTCTTTGACCAATTTCTTCACGGATTCGTTGGCGTCACGGCGCAGGTTGCGCACTGCGATTTTCGCGCTCTCACCTTCACCGCGCACAACTTTGGTCAATTCTTTTCGACGCTCCTCGGTCATGACCGGCATCGGCACGCGGATCAGGTCGCCCATCGAGGCCGGATTCAGCCCTAAATCACTCTCTCGGATGGCCTTCTCAATCTTGGCGCCCATGCCTTTTTCCCAAGGCTGAATGCTGATGGTGCGCGCATCGAGCAAAGACACGTTGGCCACCTGGTTGATCGGCAATAACGCGCCGTAATAGTCCACTTGCAGCGAATCGAGCAATGCCGGATTGGCACGGCCCGTGCGGATCTTCGTGAGGTTGTTCTTGAACGCTGCGATCGACTGGTCCATCTTGACCTCGAGGTTTTTGCGTATTTCTTCAATCGGCATGTTGACCTCCAGTGATTGTTTTGATTCAGCCGCCCACATTTTCAAGCATAGACCAAGGTTCCTTCGTCCTCACCCATGGCCACACGTTTCAACGCGCCAAGTTTGAAAATTGAGAAAACCTTGATCGGCAATTTCTGATCGCGGCACAAGGCGAAGGCCGTAGCATCCATGATGCCAAGATTTTTTGAGATCGCTTCGTCAAACGACAACTTGGTATAACGGGTCGCTGCCGGATCTTTCTTCGGGTCGGCGCTGTAAACGCCATCAACCTTGGTGGCCTTTAGCACGATTTGCGCGCCAATTTCCGCACCCCGCAAAGCGGCTGCGGTGTCGGTGGTGAAGAAAGGGTTGCCCGTACCCGCAGCAAAAATGACAACCTTGCCTTCTTCCAGGTATTGCAGCGCCTTGGGGCGCACATAGGGCTCAACCACCTGTTCAATGGCGATTGCCGACATGACGCGCGCCGTCAAACCCGCCTTGTTCATGGTGTCGCCCAAGGCCAGCGCATTCATCACGGTGGCCAGCATGCCCATGTAATCGGCTGTGGCGCGGTCCATGCCGACCGAGCCGCCGGCAACACCGCGAAAAATGTTGCCGCCGCCGATCACCACCGCCACTTCAACCCCCATGCGGGTGACTTCCGCAATTTCGTCGACCATGCGCACAATCGTGTCACGGTTGATGCCGAACTGGTCGTCGCCCATCAATGCTTCACCTGACAGCTTGAGCAGAATGCGCTTGTAAGCCGGTTGCGGTGCTGGCATGGATGTCTCCTGGCGGGGGTGGTTGGTTGGCGTGATTATGAATAACTAGTCAGGCGGCTTTTTGCGCGGCCGCAACCTGCGCGGCAACTTCCGCCGCAAAATCGTCGACCTTCTTCTCAATGCCTTCGCCCACGATGTACATCGTGAACGCCTTGACGGTGGTGCCAGCAGCCTTGAGCATTTGCTCCACCGTGGTTTTGTCGTTCTTCACAAACGCCTGGTTGAACAGCGAAACCTCCTTGAGGTATTTCTGAACGCCACCCTCAACGCGTTTGGCAACGATTTCCGCAGATTGCATGGCTTTGCCATCTGCTGTGGCCTTGGCCGCGTCTTCTGCTGCCTTGGCCACGGCCACTGACCGTTCTTTGGCGACCAGTTCTGCCGGCACATCGGCGCTGGACAGCGCTACCGGTTTCATCGCAGCGACATGCATCGCCACGTCCTTGGCGGCATTGGCTTCGCCTTCAAACTCAACCACCACACCAATGCGCGTGCCGTGCAGGTAGGTTGCCAATTTTGCGCCCGAAGCGAAACGTTTGAAACGGCGGAAACTCATGTTTTCGCCGATTTTCCCGATCAGACCCTTGCGGACGTCTTCCAGGGTTGGGCCGAAACCGTCTTGCGAATAGGCCAGTAGACCCAACGCCGCCACATCAGCCGGGTTGTGTTTGGCCACCAGGCCGACCGCGGCATTGGCCAGCGCCAGGAAGCTGTCGTTCTTGGTGACAAAGTCAGTTTCGCAGTTGACTTCGAGCATGGCGCCGACATTGCCATCGGCGACGCTGACGACAACGCCTTCAGCGGTGATGCGGCTGGCCGCTTTGCCGGCTTTGCTGCCGAGTTTGACGCGCAATATTTCTTCGGCCTTTTCCATATCGCCACCCGCCTCGGTCAATGCACGCTTGCATTCCATCATGGGGGCGTCTGTTTTGGCGCGCAACTCGGCGACCAGACTTGCAGTGATTGCAACCATACTTCTTCTCCTAAAACTAAATTCGTGGGTTCAAATAAATCGGGTTCTTGCGCCTTGGCGGCTAAAAAAAAGGGGCGAAGCGCCCCTTTTTTGCCGAATTGTCGACGGGGGTATCGCTTCGATATCGGCAGGTTGGCAGCCCTGTGTTTAGGCAGTTGCCTCGTTGACTTCAACGAATTCGTCAGTGCCTTCGGCAGTCACAGCCTTCACCACGTCGTCCACAGCGTTGGCACGGCCTTCAAGGATGGCGTCTGCAATGCCCCGTGCGTAAAGCATGACGGCCTTGGACGAATCGTCGTTGCCGGGTATGACGTAGTCGATGCCTTCGGGCGAATGGTTGGAATCAACCACGCCAATCAGCGGAATGCCCAGTTTCTTGGCTTCGAGCACGGCGATCTTGTGGTAACCGACGTCGATCACGAAGATGGCGTCTGGCAGGGCGTTCATGTCCTGGATGCCGCCGATGTCTTTTTCAAGCTTCTGAATTTCACGGGTGAACATCAACTGCTCTTTTTTGCTCATCGCGTCAAGGCCAGCTTCCTGCTGGACTTTCATTTCCTTGAGGCGCTTGATGGAGGTCTTGACGGTCTTGAAATTGGTCAACATGCCGCCCAACCAGCGCTGGTCGACAAACGGCACGCCAGCGCGCTGGGCTTCAGCGGCAACCGTTTCGCGGGCCTGGCGCTTGGTGCCCACCATCAGCACGGTGCCACGGCGTGCCGTGAGCTGTCTGGCGAACTTGGCCGCCTCCTGGAACATCGGCAGCGATTTTTCCAGGTTGATGATGTGGATTTTGTTGCGATGGCCGAAAATGAACGGGGCCATCTTGGGGTTCCAGAAGCGGGTCTGGTGGCCAAAATGGACACCGGCTTCCAGCATTTCGCGCATGGTAACTGACATGTTTAACTCCAAAGGTTGGGTCTAAAATCCAGCCCGCTATTGCCAAAGGATCTGTCACAGTTTTTTGCCATTACCATGGACGAAACCTTGACGGGAAACTTGCGCAACACCTTGATGAGGCTGGTTTGCGATTGTTCAACTGGTGAATCCAGCAAAACCCAGAGATTGTAACACGCGAGAGCTGCCGCCATGTCACCCCCACCCCCACTTGACGCTGCCCCACGCCTGGCCGACCTGCACGCCACACGCCGGGGCCTGCGCCAGGGATCCACCACCACTGTCCTGCAAATGGAGTCTGCCATTCAAATCGCTGCGTCGGCTGGCAACCAGCACGTCTTCCTCAAGACGCTGTTTGAAGCAGCCCGGCTGGGCGCGGCCAGGCCTGGCGTTGACCGCCTGCCGCTGGCCGGACTGGCCATTTCCACCAAGGATTTGTTTGACCTGAAGGGCCAGACCACTGCGGCTGGTTCGACAATTCTGAAAGACGCGCCGCCTGCCGTCTACGACTGCACTGCCGTAGCGCGCCTCAAAGCGGCCGGCGGCATCGTGATCGGGCGCACCAACATGGTGGAATTTGCTTTCTCGGGCGTCGGCGTCAACCCGCATTTCGGAACGCCTGCCAATGCCGCCAGCGCGGATGTGCCGCGCGTGCCCGGCGGCTCATCCTCGGGCGCGGGTGTGTCGGTTGCCAGCGGCTCGTCGTTCATCGGCTTGGGGTCAGACACCGGTGGCTCGATTCGCATCCCGGCGGCGCTCAATGGCATTGTCGGTTTCAAGAGCACCGCGCGTCTGGTGCCAACGGATGGCGCCTTCCCGCTCTCCAGCACGATGGACACCGTCTGCGCACTGACCCGCAGCGTGCGTGACGCGACGCTGGTGCACGAGTTGCTCGCTGGGCGCAATGTGGTGCGCAGCAATGCGCCTTTGGCCACTTACCGCCTGGCCGTCGTCAAACCGTTGATGCAGGATTCGATGGACGCCACCGTGGCACGCGCCTGGCAGCGTACGCTGGCGAAGCTTCGCGCCCAAGGCGCGCTCGTGCAGGAAATCGACCTGCCGGCCCTCAACGACTTGCCCGCCATCAATGCCGGCGGCGGTTTTTCGCCGGTGGAAGCCTATGCCGTGCACCATGCGCTGCTGGACAAACACCGCGACCAATACGACCCGCGCGTGCTCGCCCGCATTCTTCGCGGCGCCGCCATGACGGCCCGTGAATACATCGACTTGATCGCGGCGCGGCGCGCCTGGATCGAGAAGATGGAGATTGCCCTGGTGGATTTTGACGCGGTCCTTTCGCCCACCGTTCCCATCGTCGCCCCGCCGCTCGCCGAGGTCGACGCTGGCAGCGAACGCGACGACGCGTTTTTCAAGGCCAACGGGCTTTTGCTGCGCAATACCAGCGTCGTCAACATGCTCGACGGTTGCGGCATTTCGATCCCTTGCCACGCCGAAGGTGAATTGCCGGTTGGCCTGATGGTTTGGGCCCCCGCGATGCAAGACGACGTGGTGCTGAACATCGCTGCGCAAATTGAGAATTTGCTATAATTATTATAGCATACTAGGTCCATTCTTTGTCGGCATTTGCTGAATTTATTCAATGAAACTTGCAGTTATCGGCGCCGGCATCGTTGGCATCACCACCGCCTGGGAATTGGCCGCTGACGGTCACGAAGTTACCGTCATCGAGCGCCGTGGCGCTGCAGCGGAGGAATCGAGTTTTGCCAACGCCGGTGTGGTCGCGCCCGGCTACGTGACACCCTGGGCCGCGCCTGGCATGCCCTGGAAAGTGCTCAGCCACATGTTGAGCCGCTACGCGCCGGTGAAGGTCGGCGCCTCCTTGAGCGGCAGAGACCTTGCCTGGATGGCCCGCTGGTGGCGCGCTTGCACCAAGGCGCGTTACCTGGCCAGCCGTGCGCACATGCAACAGCTGGCGTTTTACAGCCGCGAGCGCCTGCACGCCATCACCGCCGATTTGCAACTCGAATACGACCGCAGCGACGGCTACATGGTGCTGCTGCGTTCTGAATCAGACCGCAGGATGATCCAGCCGAGCCTCGCTGTCCTCAAGGACGCTGGCATGGCCTACTCGGAGCTTGACGAAAAGGGCGCCCGCAAAATCGAAACTGCCCTGAACCCGGACACCCCGTTTTTTGGCGCCATTCACCTGCCGCACGGTGAAGTCGGCAACTGCCGCCAGTTTGCCCTCTTGTTGAAGAACGAATGCCAGCGCGCTGGCGTGAACTTTGAATTCAACGCCAGCGTGCGGCGCATCATCCCGATTTCGCAGGGACAGGGTGTAGGCCTCAGGCTGGTTAACGAAGCCACTCCCCGCGCCTACCACGCTGTGGTCGTCTGTGCCGGGCTGGCCGCAGTCGACTTGCTGAAGCCGCTGGGCGTCAAGGTGCCGATGGTGCCGGTTTACGGTTATTCGGTCAGCGCCCCGATCCGTGAGCCGCTCAATGCGCCCAGAAGCGCCGTGATGGACGAGCGCTACAAAGTTGCCATTTCGCGCCTGGGCCAGCGCGTGCGCGTGGCCGGCAGCGCCGAGTTGGGCGGGCGGGCTGACCAGCACCGCAAATCGTCCATTCAAACCCTCTACAAAGTGCTGCAAGACTGGTTTCCCGGCGCCGCCGTGCACTCCAGCGGCGTGCAGGTCTGGAAGGGCGCGCGCCCGATGTTGCCCGACGGCCCACCGGTGATTGGCGCCTGCGCCGTGCCCGGTTTGTGGCTGAACCTGGGCCATGGCTCCAGTGGCTGGGCTTTGAGCTGCGGCTCGGCGCGCGCGCTGGCCGACCTGGTCGGCGGCCAAGGTCCAGCGCTTGACCTGAGCGGGTTTTCGCAGAAACGGTTCGCCTGATGTCACACCCGCCACCCCACCAGCCTCGACCCCAGTCATCACCTGTGCCAGCCACACGAGCGCCTCCTTACCCGCAGCGCGTATTGCCGCACAGCCAAGGTGAAGGTTCAACCTGCGCTGCGCGCGACCTGCACGACATCGCGGCTACCCGCCGCATCGAGCGCGCAAACGCCGCGCAATTGCCGCCGCACACCCTGATGCAACGCGCCGGCCTGTCGGTGGCGCGCCTGGCGCTGGCACTCTACCCGCATGCCCAAACCATCTGGATCGCCTGCGGCCCGGGCAACAACGGCGGCGACGGCCTGGAAGCTGCCAGCCATTTGCAGCAATGGGGCAAGACGGTGCTGCTGACCTGGCTGGGCACGCCCGAACGCTGCAGCGCGGACACGCTGGCGTCGTTTGAGCGGGCGCAGCAAAGTGGCCTGGTCGTGTTAACCGAGCCACCGCCACAACATGACCTGGCCATCGACGCGCTGCTGGGCATTGGCGCCAACACTGCCGCAATCCCATCCCCGGCAAACACAGCGCCGCGCGACGTTGACGCCCGCATGGCCGGGTGGATCGCGTTGATGAACCAGGGCCGCAGCCCGGTGTTGTCGATTGATTTGCCCTCTGGCCTTCAAGCCGACACTGGCCTCGCCGCACCGCACACGGTTCACGCGCACCAAGCCTTGAGCCTGGTCACGCTCAAACCCGGTCTGTTCATGGCCCAGGGCCGCGACCATTGCGGCGACATCTGGTTTGACCCGCTTGGGTGCGACGCAACGGCGCTGGCTGTCGCACCCGCCATCGCCCGCTTATCGGGAACACCTGCGGCGGCCTGCCGGGCGCGCTTTGCGCACGCCTCGCATAAAGGCAGCTTTGGTGACGTGGTGGTGATAGGTGGCGCTCCAGGCATGGGCGGCGCCGCATTGCTCGCGGCCAGGGCGGCCCTGCATGCAGGCGCCGGGCGGGTGTTGGTCGGCCTGCTTGACGGCGGCTTGACGGGCGCTTTGATCAGCGTCGATGCGCAACAGCCAGAGCTGATGTTCCGGCCGGTCGAATCACTTGACGTGAGCAATGCAGTCGCGGTGTGTGGTTGTGGCGGCAGTGACGCCGTGCGGCTCCATTTGCCCAGAATTCTGTCCACCGCGGCGCTCGCCGTGCTGGATGCCGACGCGCTCAACGCGATCGCGCAGGATGCCAATTTGCAAACGCAGTTGCGCCAGCGCGCGGCACGCCAGTTGCCCACGGTGCTGACACCGCACCCGCTGGAGGCGGCGCGGCTGCTGGGTTTAACCACGCCGCAAATACAGGCCGACCGCCTCGCCTGCGCCCACCAATTGGCCGAGCGTTTTGCCTGCACCGTGGTTCTCAAGGGTTCCGGCAGCGTGATTGCTGCGCCCGGGCGCGTATCGCACATCAACCCCAGCGGCAACGCCTTGCTGGCCACGGCCGGCACGGGCGATGTGCTGGCCGGCATGATCGGCGCCGGCCTGGCCGGTTTGGCCAAGGGCGGCGACCCCTTTCAGGCGGTGGTGGATGCGGTTTATCGGCACGGCGCAGCGGCAGACCAATGGCCGGCGTCATTGCCACTGACCGCCTCCGCGCTGGCCAGACGCTGCGCTTAGGCTTTTCGTTGGCGCTACGTTGGCGCTTCGTTGGCGCGAGAATTGGCACTGGCAGCGCCAAATATGTGGTTACAATTAAATTTGTGAAATTAAAGGCCTATAAGGCCGTCTAATAATAAGCATTGATTGATACATTTAATATAGCATTTTTGATTGTATTATTATCTAATTATAATTAAAAATCTAAATTGAACGAGTATTTTTGCCATGTAGAAACCTGGGTGACTCCGTCCGAGCTCAACCCCGCCCGACAAACGGCATCTTCGTCGCCATCACGGTGTGGAACAGAACGTTCGCGCTCAGGGGCAGATTGGCCATGTACAGGACCGACTGGCCGACGATGTCCACGTCCATCAGCGGCTCAATCGCGATCTCGCCATTGGCCTGGATCACACCCGTCGCCATGCGTTGCGCCATCTCGGTGGCGGCATTGCCAATGTCGATCTGCCCCACGGCAATGTTGTATTTGCGGCCATCAAGTGCGGCCGTTTTGGTGAGGCCCTGCACGGCGTGTTTGGTCGAGGTGTAGGCGATGGAATTGGGCCGCGGCGTGTGGGCCGAGATCGAACCGTTGTTGATGATGCGCCCGCCCTGCGGCGTTTGCGCCTTCATCACGCGAAAGGCTTCCTGGATGCAATAAAACACGCCGCTCAAATTGATGTCGACGACGTTTTTCCATTGGGCGATGGTCAAGTCTTCCAACGGGATGCCGGGCGCGTTGACACCGGCATTGTTGAAGACGACGTCGAGGTGGCCAAACTTCGCCACGGTCGCGGCAAACAGTGCTTTGACCGAATCCGGATTGGCAACGTCGGTCGGCACCGCCAAGGCGCGCCCTCCCCCGCCCGAGTTACCCGCGTCACCGACGCCGCTGGCGGCGATGACTTCTGCCAACGGCTCGGCCCGGCGCCCGGCCAGCACCACGTTGTAGCCATCAGCGAGCAGCGCCAGTGCCGCGGCTTTGCCCACACCGGTGCCGGCGCCGGTCACGATGGCGGTTTTTGAAGTTGTCGTCATATCAATTGCCTTTTGAAGTGGTGTTGAAGGGGTGATGAAGTGGCATTATTCTTGAAGCCGGATTTTCATATCAAGGCTTGCGCCCGGTTTTGCGGTTGCGGCCATTGGCCTTGTCTTTTCCCTTGAGTTTGACCCCGCCTTGAGTCTTGCCGGGCACGGGCGCCCGGCCATGCACGCTGTCACGCGCGCCGTCGCGCCCGCTGAAGGCGGCGCCTTTGCGGGCTGCGCTCTTTTTGGCGCCGTCACGGTCCCGTGGCGCGCCCTCACGCAACAGGCCTTTGTCCTTCATGGCGCGGTTTTGCAGGGCTTCATCGTCTCGCACCAGGCGAAAATCGATGCGCCGCCCGTCCAGATCCACGCGGCTCACCTGCACCCGCACCCGTGTGCCAATGGCGTATTTGATGCCCGTGCGCTCGCCGCGCAACTCCTGGTGCATTTCGTCAAAGCGGAAATATTCGCCACCCAGCTCGGTGATGTGCACCAGGCCCTCAACATACATTGCGTCCAGCGTGACGAAGATGCCAAAGCTGGTGGCCGAACTGACCACGCCGCCATATTCTTCGCCAAGATGTTCACGCATGTATTTGCATTTGAGCCAGGCCTCGACGTCGCGGCTGGCTTCGTCGGCGCGGCGTTCGTTGGCGCTGCAATGCAGGCCGGCGGCGGCCCACGCGAGCTGGTCGGCACTGGCTTTTTTCGGCTTCTGGTTCGGGTCGGCAACTTTCGCCGCCAGGCCTTTTTCCAGGCGCCGCGCCAGCTTGGCATGGGCCTCGCCGGGTATTGGCAACACCGGCAACTGGTACTTGGTTTTGCCCAGAATCGCCTTGATCACGCGGTGCACCAACAAATCGGGATAACGGCGGATCGGGCTGGTGAAGTGGGTGTAGGCCTCAAACGCCAGCCCGAAGTGGCCGCTGTTGCTGGGGGTGTAAATCGCCTGTTGCATCGAGCGCAAAAGCATCGAATGGATTTGCTGTGCGTCGGGCCGGTCTTTGGTGGCGTTGGCAATCGCCTGGAACTCGGCCGGTTTGGGGTCGTCGGTGATGGACAGGCCAATGCCGGTTGCCTTGAGGTAGGCCTTCAAGGTCTCCTTCTTCTCTGGCGTCGGGCCTTCGTGCACACGGTACAGCCCGGCATGTTTGCTTTGCAAAATAAAGTCGGCGCTGCACACGTTGGCGGCCAGCATGGCCTCTTCGATCAGCTTGTGGGCGTCGTTGCGGGTACGCGGCTCAATACGTTCGATGCGGCCGTTTTCGTCACAAATGATCTGCGTCTCGACAGTTTCAAAATCAACCGCGCCGCGTTTGTTGCGCGACTGCAGGAGCGCCCGGTAAACGTCGTGCAGATTCATGAGGTCGCCCACGCGCTCTTTACGTTTGGCCGCTTGCGGCCCCTTGGTGTTGGCCAGAATGGCCGCCACTTCGGTGTAGGTGAAACGCGCATGGCTGAACATCACCGCCGGGTAAAACTGGTAGGCGCTGACTTCACCGCTGGCGCTGACAAACATGTCGCACACCATGCACAGGCGCTCGACATCGGGGTTCAAGGAACACAGGCCGTTGGAGAGTTTCTCCGGCAGCATCGGGATGACCCGGCGCGGAAAATACACACTGGTGGCGCGGTCATAAGCGTCGACATCAATCGCCGAACCGGTCTGCACATAGTGGCTCACGTCGGCAATCGCCACCAGCAGGCGCCAGCCTTTCACGGCCGATTTGCCACGGCCCTGGGTGGCTGGCTCGCAATACACCGCGTCATCAAAATCGCGCGCGTCTTCGCCATCGATGGTGACCAGGGGAATATCGGTCAAATCGACGCGGTGCTTTTTGTCGGTGGGCAGGACCTTGTCGGGCAAGGTACGCGCCAAGGCGATGCAAGCGTCGGAGAACTCATGCGGCACGCTGTATTTGCGCACCGCGATTTCAATCTCCATGCCGGGGTCATCGATCTCGCCCAGCACCTCCTTCACGCGGCCTACCGGCTGCCCATACAGGGCCGGCGGCTCGACC